>CAJWQN010000023.1 GCA_913045505.1 uncultured Rhodospirillaceae bacterium
CTGGCCGATTTCATCGCGCCCAAGGAGTCGGGCGTCGCCGACTATATCGGCGGCTTCGTGGTCACCGCCGGCCATGGCACGGATGCGGTCGCCAAAGCCTTCGAGGGTGACAACGACGACTACGACTCGATCATGATCAAGGCCCTGGCCGACCGCCTGGCCGAGGCTTTCGCCGAGCGCATGCATCAGCGGGTGCGCACCGAACTTTGGGGCTACGCGCCCGACGAGCGCCTCGACAACGCCGATCTGATCGGTGAAGCCTATCGGGGGATACGCCCGGCGCCGGGTTATCCGGCCTGCCCCGACCACACCGAGAAAGGGACCCTGTTCGAACTTCTGGCGGCGGAGGACAACGCCCGGGTCAGGCTGACCGAGGGCTTCGCCATGTGGCCGGCGGCGAGCGTCTGCGGCATCTACTTCGGCCATCCCGACAGCCGCTATTTCGGCGTCGGCAAGATCGAGCGCGACCAGGTCGCCGACTACGCCCGGCGCAAGGACATGACGGTGGCCGAGGCCGAACGCTGGCTGGCGCCGAACCTCAACTACGACCGCGACACCCCCGACCCGGTCGGCGAAGCCGCCTGACTCAGGCCGAAGTAGCGATGTTGGTCGTCATGATGCGATTATTGCCAGTTGATCGACGGAACGATTGAATGGTGCCGCTCTCGTTCCCGCCAATTGACGAGGCTTCGGTTCCCGACGAAATCCCGGATATCTTGTAGGATTTCTCGCGCCGAAATTAGCCGCCCAGATGGAACGCTATCCGTAAAACTTGAAAATACCTGGCGATTCGCTATCGTAAAAATGAGGCTGCCCGAGGCCAACTTACCGTGGCGCTGGCGGCCGATGGTTGCGCCCGGGGGTGGTCGCCATGGCGGCGGGGGAGCGGGAACGAAGTTTCGCGCCGATGGTCGTGGCGCTGGCGCTGGCCGGTGGGCTGGGCGGCGCCTATGTGTTCAACGCTCCGTTCGAGCCCCAGCGCCCCAAGGGCGAGGACCTGAGCGTCTTCTATCCCACCGATAAGATTCCCGCCCGCCAATGGCAGGACCCTTTCACCGCGATCTCGCATTATTACGATGGGGATCGGCCCGGCGACGCGATGTTGACCGAGGTTGATGTCGGGCCGAGCATTCCTGCCGACACCGACGAGTTGATCGTCATGCCGGTCATGGTCTACGGCGGATCCTACGCAGAAAACATCGAGGATCGCCGGCGGCGGCGCTACGCCGTGCTCAGCGCGCTCCATTACGCCGGCTATTCACCGGAGGAATCGGAACATCTTCGCTGCTTTGCCTTTCGTTGGGCGGATACTAAGGTGCTGCCGTGCGGTACCATCGACGCGGCGCGACGAACTGGCGAACCCGCCAACATTATGATTCCGTTCGAAACCTTACGCGGAGGCGATGACCCCCCGTCCTTGTTCTGTGGCTTGACGAACACAGGTTCGGCGACCGACCCCTGAAGCGACTGATCGAGTTGCTGGGGACGGTGCCCTGGACCCAATCGTCCGCGGTCAAGACCAGATTCAAAGTTTTGGGACCGGCCGGTTCGGCAGGCCTCAGCCGCATGGTTTATGAGGCGGCGCTGAGGACATCTGAAACGGCCGAAGATCCCCGATGCCCAAGGAGTTTGTCTGCGAAGGGACAACCGTATGGTCAAGCGCCCGCCGATGCTCAGGATCGGCTCGAATATATCCTTCCTAAATGCACTGTTGGCAACCGGAATATACGCATCCCCGATGATGTCGAAATTTACTCCTCCATCGCGACCGCAAGCGCAGCCTATATAATGAAAGAAGCTGAATCGCTCAAAGGAAACATATCTGTACATAAGTTATATAATATGCTTATAAGTAAAGATGTAAAATGCAAAAAATTTCCAAAATGTCTCGACCACTATAACGACGATGATTACACGTCATTATATAAGATCCAGGAAATATTTGGAACCATAGGAATAAACTTTTTCAGGGTGACCTTATCAGATAAGACGTTATTTAATCATTTCTCGAATAACGAATTCCCAAAATGGTTTCCAAAGTGGAAACTGCAATCTTCTCGAAATATTGTTTTGCTATTAACAGAACAGGACACACTCTATGGACAGTCTTTGCCAGACTCATTTACGCGTTCTTTTCCTGAGTATTTTGGAAATAAAGAAGAGACGAATTGCGAATCAAGACAAGGTTTATATTGTATACGCCATTATCCCTATTTAAGAGGCCTTGATGGAGAAGTGTTGTCTGATAATGAAAAAGCTACTGCTTCAGATAAAAGCCGCGAAAAAGACTCAAAATCCAAAAACACTGGAGTAAACACGGAACAATATTCTGAAAAACTAGAGCGATATACGGGAGATAGCCAATTCGATTATTTGAGAAAGTTGGCGAGTTTCGCGGCCGCCGACGCGGAGCGGGACGGCGACAAGGTTATCGCTATTGGCGTCTTGGGGAGCGATGTCTACGACAAGCTGCTCGTTCTTCAGGCATTTCGCAATCGATTTCATGACGCTCTGCGATTTACGACTGATTTGGACGCTCGGCTTTTGCATCCCTCGGAGACGGGGTGGGCGAGAGGCCTCGTAGTCTTGTCAACGTTCGGCTTGAGACCTGAACGCGGTATACAGGGTAATAGCTGGTACAATGGCGGCGTTTTTGAGAAATGGCATTCCCAAATCGAACCGATCTTTAGAGATAGTTACCAGACAGCACTATTCACGACGGTGCCGATCGCACTGGGCAACGCTGCCCAAGACGACTGGAAGCTTCGCAAAATGCTATCAGAAAATCTCGTTCCACATGTTCACGAAGTAGGAAGATATACCGAGATATTATTGGGGCAGATGGATGAAGATTCCATAAATATTTATTTTACTTTGAAGATAGCAGGCATATTTTCTATTTCTATTGTTTTAATCTGGATATTTCTTCAAAGCAGTGCGGTCTGGTGGGGCGCCTCGGCCATAGTTGTGCCGGTCGTCCTCGTGGCCATAGTGGCTGGGCCTCAGGGCGGAGATGGCGAGCCCTATTCTCTCGAGGCCATCAAGGCCGGTATCAGCATATGGCCGGTCGAGATCATTCGGCTCGTGGCAGCATTTCTCTCGGTTTATTGGCTGTTTCATAGCAGTCGCACACTAACCGGGAATGGCTCCGATTTGTCGGTGGCTTACGGCATTCCGCTGTCCCTGGCTCGCGAAATCGCGCCCCAGCCAAGGGCAGTGTCGGGTCTCATGAGCCCTGTTTGGCGAATGTTTGGGCCAGTTTTTTTGGCGCAAGGGTTCTACCGAATTGTTTTTCGCGATGGTGTCGGGGAAGTGGCGTCGATCTGGCATCGATATCTTGGTGGGAATGATGGCGTACCGAAGTCGGGAAAGGCGAGATTCTGGAGGGTATTCTTGTTCACCTTTATTTTCTTGATCGCGGCGCTCACGTTGTTCTCATTGACTCGTTTTCCTAACGCGCCGGTTCGTGGAGATATAGCGCATATTTTCGACAAGGTTTTTTTGGCATTGGCCGTTATTTCGTTGACGGCTTTGTTGTTCTACGTGGCCGATCAAATTCTTACTTGTTGCCGAATGGTCGAGGCGATGATCAGGGCGGAAGAGGGGGGCGAAGTCGCGGTCGCGAAATGGCCAGCGGATATCTATGCAAAGCTTGTCTCAAAAAAATTGCCACGCGCTCGGCTCACAGCGTCTTCGTCCGTTGTAGAGTCGCGAAACTGGCTGCGGCGGTCGGTCGGTGTTTGGTTCTTGATCGGGTTGATTCGCGATCGCACCAAATTGGTCGGGAAACTCACGTATTTTCCCTTCTTGATCTTCTTGATTATGGCGGCTTCGCGTACCCAGGTGTTCGATCGCATGGATTTTCCGCCGGCATTGCTCGCCGTAATATTGGCCAGCGTTTCCGTGGTGGTGGTGTGTTCGCTGTCGCTCCATCGCGCGGCGGAGAATGCGCGGGAGCGGGCTCTGACGGAGATGGTGGCGTGCAAGGCATTGGCCGAGGGCGAGGGTGATGAGGCCAGCGTCAGGCAGCTCGACCTGCTCAGGGATGAGGTGGCGCAGGAGAACGGTGGCGCGTTCCGGCCGTTGACCCAGCAGCCGGTGATCTGGGCACTGTTCTTGCCGTTCGGCGGCTATGGCGGCATTTTCGTGCTCGATACCGTGATGCGCGGCTTCAACTGAGGCGCACCGGTCGGCTCGGGCCGGCTTTTACAGCGGCCGTGTCGCTTCCGCGAGCCAGGTGCCGACGGCGTCGTCGAGGAGGGGGGTCAGGGAGTCGCGGACGGTGGCGTGGTAGGCGTCGAGCCAGGCGCGCTCGGGTTCGGTGAGCAGGGCGGGATCGATCAGAGTCCGGTCGATCGGGGCGCGGGTCAGGGTCTCGAAGGCCAGCAGATCGTGCTCGGCGCCGGGAGGGGCGTCGTGGGCGACCACGCAAACCAGGTTCTCGATTCGAATTCCGTAGGCGCCGGTCTTGTAGTAGCCGGGCTCATTCGAGACGATCATACCCGGCTCCAGCGCGGCGCCTTCTCCGCCGGTCTTGGCGATCCGTTGCGGGCCTTCGTGGACGCTCAGGTAACTGCCGACCCCGTGGCCGGTGCCGTGATCGTAGTCGAGCCCCCCCCGCCACAGGGCCGCCCGCGCCAGCGCGTCGATCTGGCCGCCCTTGGTGCCGGCCGGAAATATCGCGGTGGCCAGGGCGATATGGCCCTTGAGCACGCGGGTGAAGCGGTCGCGCATTTCGGTGCTCGGCTCACCGATCGCGATCGTGCGGGTGACGTCGGTGGTGCCGTCCAGATATTGGGCGCCGGAATCGAGCAGCAGCAATTCGCCGGCGCCCAAGGCGCGGTCGCTGGCCTCGGTCACCCGGTAGTGAACGATCGCGCCATGGGCGCCGGAGCCGGCGATGGTCGGGAAGCTCGAGCCCCGGAAATGTTCGCCTTGGCGGCGAAATGCCTCGAGCCGGTCGGCGGCCTGAATTTCGGTCACGGCGGCGTCCGCGCCGGCCGCGTCCAGCCAGTGGAGGAAACGGGTGAGCGCCATGCCGTCGCGGAGGTGGGCGGCGCGGATGCCGGCCAGTTCGACCGGATTCTTCTTGGCTTTGGGCAGCGCACAGGGGTCTCGGGCCTCCACCGCCCGGGCGCCGGCGGCGGTGAGTTGGTCGAACACCCAGGCCGACGCGGTGGCGGGATCGACCTGAACACGCTTGCCGTCGGCGCCGAGCGCGGCCAGCGCCGGGCCGAACGCCTCCAGCGGCTGGGGAGCGACCCGATTGCCGAGATGGCCATCGGTACCGGGCGCGAGCTTGCGCCGATCGATGAACAGATCGACCGAGGAGTCCCGGTGCAGAATCGCGAACGAGAGCGCCAGCGGCGTGAACGCGACATCGCCTCCGCGCAGGTTGAGCAGCCAGGCGACCGAGTCGGCCATGGTCAGGACCACGGCGTCGGTCTCGCCACTGTCCAGCCTGGCGGCCAGATCCGCGCGCTTGTCGGCGGCGCTTCGGCCGGCGAAGGCGAGGTCATGGGCGAGCACGGGCGCAATTGGCGCCGGTGGCCGATCGCGCCAAATCGCGTCCAGGGGATTGGGGTCTACGGCGATCAAATGACCGGCGGCCTTGGCGCAGGCGGCCTCGAGTCGCTTGGCCCCGGCCCGACTGTGCAGGCGCGGATCGAACCCAAGCCGGCTCCCCTCCGTCAGGTTCGATTGGATCCAAGCCTCGGGCGTGGTCTCGGCGATCGCCACGACGGTGAACAGGTCTTCCGCGACCTCATCGGCGGCCTGGAGGGTGTAGCGCCCGTCGACGAACAGCGCCGCCCGATCGGCGAGCATCACCGCGACACCGGCCGAGCCGGTGAAGCCGGTCAGCCAGGCCAGGCGTTGGGCCGAAGGCGGCACATATTCTCCCTGATATTCGTCGGCCCGGGGAACCACGAATCCGGCCAGGTCCCGATCCGCCAAGGCGGCGCGCAGGGCCGCCAGCCGTTCGCCCGGCCCGTCCGCCGCCGGCGGGGCGCCGCGCGCCACCTGATCATGGACGGCCTGGAGCGCGTGCTTGAGGGCCGGTGACGGATCGGCCGCGACCAGTGTCATCCACCCGTCCGGATCGAATCCGGGCGGTGCCGCCGTCACGCCCGCGACCAGTTCTCTCAGCGCCGCCGGCGACAGCGCCACGCCTTCCGCGGCCAGCAATCGGCTCAGCGCATCGTCGTCGGGGATGACGGATCCGATATCGTTGGCGGTCACGGGCGTTCTCGGGCGAGGCGGGACTTCAGGCCCAAGCTAGGCGGTGGGCCGGGTAGCGACAAGCCCCTCGATCGGGCTCGCCCCAGGACCAGAGTGTGCCAGCCGTCGATCCGAAGCCGGCGGATCAGCGCCAGACCCTGGCCCCGATGGGCGCCGAGCACACGCGGCTCTTGACGGGCCAGGATGCCGGACAGAATCGCGGTTCCATCCGGCGCCAGGTGACGGGCCAGAGCCGGCGCCATGTTCGCGAGCGGCTCCGACAGCAGGTTGGCGACAATCAGATCGAACGGCGCCCCCGCCCGGATGGCCTGGGCGCGGTAACCGTTCGAGACCCGCGCCCGGACCGCCCCCGAAAGCCGGTTGCGGCGCGTGTTCGCGGCCGTGGTGGCGACCGCGATCGGGTCGATATCGACGGCCAAGACCCGAGCCCGCCACAATTTGGCCGCGGCCAGGGCCAGCACTCCAGCGCCGCAGCCGAGATCGAGTACCCGCCGAAACCGGCGCGCCCGGGCGAGGCGATCCAGGGCCAGCAGGCAGCCGAGGGTGGTGGCGTGATGGCCGGTGCCGAACGCCGGGCCGGCATCGATCTCGACGACGATTCGCCCCGGAACGCGTATCACTGGCAGGTGCGAGCCCTTGACGGTGATGCGCCCGGCCCGAACCGCGTCGAGCCCCTTCAGACCTTCGCGAACCCAGTCCAGTTCGGGCACCGGCGACACATCCGCGACTGGCACACCGATTCCGGCCGCCTCGGCGGCGGCGTTCAGGGCCGCGACCAGAAAATCAGGATCCGGTGCCGCGGGCCACAGCGCGTCCAAGCGCCAATGATCGGCCTGCCGGGTGGTCGATACCGCCATCGCCACCGGCCCGAGCTTGGCTTCGAACGGGACCAGGGCGTGGCCCGGCAGGGTCAGGGATATCCGGAACAAGGCGTCGGCCCCGGCAGCCGTGCCGGCGTTGCGCGCGGTCGTTTTCATCGCGGCCCGAGTCTGAAACAATGGCGCCCGGAAAGGAAGAACTCATGACCGTCACGACAGCCGTTACTCGAAGGCTCGGACTGGACGTCCCGATCATTCAGGCGCCGATGGTCGGGGCCGCCTCCGTCGAGATGGTGATCGCGGCATCGAACGCGGGCGCGCTCGGCTCGTTCGGCGCCGCCTATACCCAGCCGGATGCCTTGCGAGAGATGATCCGCGAGATTCGGGCGGGCACCGAGAGGCCGTTCGGGGTCAATCTGTTCGTGCCCGCGCCCAGCGCGGTGACCGAGGCGGAAGTGGCGAAGGCGAACGCCGCCCTGGCGCCGATCCGCGCCGAATTGGGCCTACCGACCCCGAATGCGCTGCCCGCGCCCGCGCCCACCTTCGCCGATCAGGCGGCAGTGGTGATCGCCGAGCGGGTGCCGGTGTTCAGCTATCATTTCGGCACGCCGGAGCCCGGGATCGTGGCCGAAGCCAAGGCCGCCGGGCTGACCTTGATCGGCTCGGCGACCTCGGCGGCGGACGCGCGGACGCTGGTCGATGCCGGCGCCGACATGGTCATCGCCCAGAGCACGGAGGCCGGCGGCCACCAGGGCACGTTCGACGCTTGGGCGGAGCCGCCGGGCCTGGGCCTGATGGCCCTGGTGCCCCAAATCGTCGATGCGGTCGCGGTGCCGGTGATCGCCGCCGGCGGCATCATGGACGGCCGCGGGATCGCCGCCTGCCTGGCGCTCGGCGCCGGCGCGGCGCAATTGGGAACCGCGTTCCTGGCCAGCCCGGAAAGCGTGGCGAGCGACAGCCACAAGCGCCGAATCCTCGACGGTGACGGCGCCGAGACCCGGTTCACCCGGGCATTTTCCGGCCGGCCCGCGCGCGGCCTCGCCAACCGCTTCATGGACGATATCGAGCGCGCCGAATCGATCCTTGCGTTTCCCTATCAAAATGCGTTGACCGGCGATATTCGCCGGGCCGCGGCCGCCCAGGACCAGCCCGAATTCCAATCGATGTGGGCGGGGCAGGGGGTGGCCATGGCCCGGGCGTTGCCGACCGCGGAACTGGTGGTGGAGCTCAACGAGGAGTTGGAACGAAAATTGGGAGAGATCGCGACATGACGGCCACCAATACCAAGAACGTGATGGTGATCGGCAAGATTCATCCGGCCGGGCAAGATCTGCTCGAAGCCCGCGCCGACGTGACCGTGACTCATGCCAGCCCGGACGACCCGAATCTCGCGGACCAGGTGGCCGACGTGGATGGGATTCTCCTCCGTATCTACCCGATCGATCGGCGGCTGATCGACAACGCGCCCAAGCTCGTGATCGTCGCCCGCCATGGGGTCGGCTACGACACGGTCGATTTGGATGCCCTGACCGCCCGCGGCATCCCCTTGGCCGTGGTCGGCGAGGCCAACTCGCCGACGGTGGCCGAGCACGCCTTGTATCTGCTGCTTACGGTGGCCAAGCAGGGCGCGGCCTATGACCGGGCCATGCGCGACGATGATTGGGCTTTCCGCGAGACCCTGGCGGCGACCGAACTGGGCGCCAAGACCCTGCTTGTGATCGGCTTCGGCCGCATCGGGACCCGGGTCGCGCGCCTGGGCCAGGCGTTCGGCATGGATGTCCAGGTGCTCGACCCCTATGTCGCCGACGATGCCATCGAGGCGGCCGGATGCACGCCGGTGGCGGCGCTTGGCCCGGCGCTGCCCGAGGCGGATTTCGTGACCGTCCATACGCCGCTCAACGACGAGACCCGTCATATGATCGGCGCCGCCGAGTTGGCGGCGATGAAGTCCTCCGCCGCCCTGGTCAACACCGCGCGCGGCGGGGTCATCGACGAGCCGGCGCTGCTCGCGGCGCTGCGCGACGGGGCCATCCGCGGCGCCGGGCTCGACGTGTTCGACCGCGAGCCGCCGGATGCGGACAACCCCCTGTTCCGGCTCGACAACGTGGTGCTGAGTCCCCATATCGCCGGGATCACAGCCGAATGCATGGTTCGCATGAGCAGGACTTGCGCCGAGAACGTGCTCGGTGCGTTCGACGGCACTCTCAATCCCGACAACGTGGTCAACAAGGAGGTCCTGACGGCTCGCTGAGCGCGGCCACCGAATCCGGTTGATCAACCGGTGCCAACGATGATACTTAACTATATGGTTAAGTATCATGCGGATCCGCTGAGCGCGACCCTGTCGGCGCTGTCGGACCCGACCCGCCGGGCGCTTGTCGCGCGGTTGTCGCGGGGCGCCTGCAATGTCGGCGAGCTGGCCAAGCCGTTCGACATTTCGCTGCCCGCGATTTCCAAGCATCTGAGCGTGCTCGAGGACGCCGGCCTGGTGCGCCGGGAAAAGCTCGGGCGCGCGCGCCGCTGTCGCCTGGAGCCCGAACCCTTGAAGGCGGCGGCGGCGTGGCTGCTGCGCCACCAGGGTTTCTGGGAGGCCAGCCTCGACTCGCTCGCCCACTTCCTGGATCACGGCCATGACCCCGGCGGGCGCGGCGCTTAGCGTCACGGTCAGCCGGATTTTCGACGCCCCCCGCGAACGGGTGTTCGCGGCGCTGACCGAGGCCGATCAGATTCATCAATGGTTCGGCGGCGGCCTGTCGACGGTGACCGCGGCCCGCGTCGATGCCCGCCCCGGCGGCGACTATCGGATCGAGGTGCGCCGGCGGGATGGCGGGGATTCCACCCTCACCGGCGCGTATCGGGAAGTCGTCCCGCCGGCTCGCCTGGTCTATAGCTGGGTCTGGGACGGTGTCGACGAGACCTTGGTGACCATCGAGCTTCGCGAGATTCCGGGCCTGACCCGGCGGACGGCGCTCCATCTGACCCACGCCCGAATTCCCCATGCCGACTATGCCGAATTCCACGAGCGCGGATGGAGCCACGGCCTCGGCCAAGTGGCCGCGCTGGTCGAACGCGGCGCGAATAAGGAGACCGAAGAGCCATGACCGACAAATATACCTTCCGAAATATTGCTGGGACTATCGTTTGTTCAGCAGTATTGGTAACCGCCGGCAGCGCGTTGGGCAAAACACTTGCCGTTGACGCGACGCTCTACGCCACCGGCGAGGCGGCGGATTTCCACAAGGGCGCGGGGCTCACCCTGCGCCGATCATCGATGGTCGCGGCCCATGCCGATAATGACACCGCCTCGCCGCTGCATCTGGCGACCTATGCCTGTAGTTTCGTCAGCCACACGATCACCGACGCGACGGCGCCGCATCTCGCCCGCGTCGGCGTGACCGGCGCCTGCCTGATCACCGATCGCGTCGGGGACAATCTGGTCACCGAATGGGGGCGGACACCCGGCGAATCGGCTGGCCAGTGGACCGTGGTCCGGGGCAGCGGCAAATATGCCGAGGCCACTGGCGGCGGCACCTACACGCTCGAATTCCTGGCGCCTCAGCCCAAGCCGCAACTTCGGTTCCTGCTCGACGGCGAAATCGTCACCCCCTGACGCGGCCCGGGTTTGCCGTTCCGGCGCGCCCGTGGCACATACGAGGTCGGCAATGCCAGGGAGGTGCGCATGGATTACGGATTCAACATACCGAACCGGGGGCCGCTGGCCGATCCGGACAGCATCGCGAAGATCGCGCGCCGGGCGGAGGCGCTGGGCTACGCCATTTTGGCCGTGCCCGACCATATCGTCATGCCGCTCGCGATCGATTCGCGCTACCCCTATTCGGAAACCGGTGACTATCCGGGCGGCCCCGGTGGCGATTGTCTCGAACAACTCAATCTTATGGCCTATTTGGCCGCGGTCACGTCCCATGCCCGTCTGCTGAGTTCGGTGATGGTGGTGCCCCACCGTCCGCCGGTGATGACCGCCAAGATGATCGCGACCATTGACGTGCTGTCGGGCGGGCGGGTGATCCTCGGCTGCGGCGCGGGCTGGATGCGCGAGGAGTTCGAGGCCATCGGCGCGCCACCGTTCGATAAGCGCGGTCGGGTGACCGACGAATATATCCGCGTCTTTCGGGAGTTGTGGTGCGCCGATCAGCCCGGCTTCGAGGGCGAATACGCCCGCTTCGCCGACATCGCGTTCCTGCCCAAGCCCGTTCAGAAGCCTCATCCGCCGATCTGGACCGGCGGCGAGAGCGGCCCCGCGCTCAGGCGTGCCGGTCTGCTCGCCGACGGCTGGTACCCGATCGGCGGCAACCCCAGGTATCCTCTGGACACGCCCGCGCGCTACGGCAAGGCGTTGGACACGGTCCTCGAGGTGGCCGAGGAGGCGGGCCGCGATCCGGCGGCGATCACCCGCGCTTTTTGGGCCAACTGGTACAGCGAGCGGGAACGGACCGACGACAGCGGCGGCCGCCGTATTTTCACCGGCGGCCCCGAGCAGGTCGCCCAGGATATCGGCTGGCTCAAGGACGCCGGCGTCGTCCACGTCCTGGTCAGTTTTCTGGCCCCGACCCTCGCCGAGACCCTGGACCGAATGGCGCGGTTCGCGGCCGAGGTCGTCCCCCGCGTCGGTGACTGACGCGGCGGGATTTTCCTGGTCCGCATGGTATGCACGGCCGCCATCGCCGAGACAATTTTGGGCGCCAACGACGGCTCGACGCGGAAGTGTTTGCCGTTGATGGGAGAAGGTATGGATGGCGGTGACGATGGCTGCCTCCAGCCACGGATGACGCGGTTATGAGCCGATCCTGGCGCGGCCGATCCCGACCGCGATCCGCGCCCCGGAGAGGGGGAGAACTCCCCACAATTTGGTCGAGGATGAAGAGAGCGGGGCGGCAAGCCCGCGGTGATCAGGCGGCATGGTCGTGTCGGGAATGGGAGGGGTCGAGGATGGCTCCTGAACCAATTCACCAGAACGTCCGGGATTTGCGGATCTCGAAAATGCCCGATCCGGTTCTCCTTGCTCGGAAACGGTCTAGTCGAGGCCGGCGGTAAACCGTTCCTTGCCACGGGCCTGTTCCAGGGCCCGGAGATCGGCGAAATCCCGTGGCGTATCGATGTCGAAGGCGAGCGCCGGGCGGCGCAGGATTTGGGCCGGGATGCCCAGGCGCCGGGCTTCGAACAAGTGCCGTCGGAAGCTTCTGACGCCGAACCGATAGGGGCACGTGGCCGCCGGCGCGGTATAGAGGGCGTTGGTTCCGATGCCGGCGCGGTCACAGGCGATTACCATCCGAGGCCGGCCGCCCGAAAGCCGGATCAGCGCCCGCAAATCCTCGGGCCCGATCAGGGGCAGATCGGATGGCAGCACCAGGGTCGCCTCGGCGCCGCGCCGCGCGGCGTGAGCCGCGGCCTGGGTCAAGGCCTGGTTCAGGTCGCCGCCGTCGGATTCCCATAGCGCCGTGGCACCCAGTGCGCGGGCGGCCGCCAGCGCCCGACCGTCCCGGCTGATCACCAAGGTCCGGGCGCCGCCCAGAACCCCGGTGGCGACCGCGAGGCTATGAGTCAGAAAGCGCTCGCTCAGCCGTTGCCGTGCCGCGGGCGCGAGCACCTGGCCGAGCCGGCTCTTGCCTTCGTCCAGGGCTCTGACCGGCAATATCGCCCACGGCCTCATGGCGTCGGCGATTTGGGCCCGAGCGACGGTGGCGCGAGTGATCGGGCGAAGGCGACCGATTCGCGCGCCAGGCG
Source organism: uncultured Rhodospirillaceae bacterium (assembly GCA_913045505.1). GTDB lineage: Bacteria > Pseudomonadota > Alphaproteobacteria > UBA7887 > UBA7887 > CAJWQN01. Next base: position 12,801 of record CAJWQN010000023.1, read on the forward strand.
GACCCGATCGTCGGGGCTGGTCATGACCGTGTCGGTAACCAGCACCCGCGGCCCCAGGGCCTCGATCGCCGTGGCGGCTCCGGTGTCGGCGCGATCCACGACCAGCCCATCGAGCAGATCGCCGTAGAAATGGGCGATGCCGGTCGCCGAGGCGTCGAGGCCGAGTTCGGCCATGATCTTGGCGGCCGGACCCTTGATCGCCTTGCCGCCGACGATCGGCGAGATGGCGATCAGCGGCACCCGCCGATCCTCCAGTCGGGAACGGACGCCGGCGAGGTCCAGAATCGGCAGCACGCTCAGAATCGGGTTCGACGGGCAGATCACGATCGCGTCCAGATCGGCGGCGCCCAAGGCCTGCTCGAAACCGGGGCTCGGTCCGGCGTCCTCGATTCCGGCGAACCAGACCCGGCGCGCGATCGGCCGGCATCGCAGGCGGACGAAATAGTCCTGGAAGGGCAGGGGGCCGGCATCGGTGTCGACCATGGTCCGCACCGGCGCGTCGCTCATCGGGTGGATCGGATGGGCGATGCCGAGTCGGGCACGGAAATCGGCGGTTATGGCCGACAGGCTTTCGCCGGTGCTCAGCCGGCGGGTGCGTTCGACATGGGTCGCGAGATCACGGTCGCCGAGCCGGAACCAGGTCGTGCCGCCGAGCAGGCCGAGCGCATCCATGAAGTTCCAGGTCTCGCCGGCCAATCCCCAGCCGACCTCGGCGTTGGCGATGCCGGCCAGGGTGTAGGTGACCGTGTCGAGGTCGGGCGAGACGTGGAGGCCCAAGGGCGTGAAATCGTCGCCGGTGTTGACCACCACGGTCAGCGATCCGACCGGCAGATGACGAGCGAGGCCGTCGGCCAGCTTGGCGCCGCCGACACCGCCGGCCAGAGCCAGGATCACGTTTGCTCCTGGCGGAACAGGTCCAGTTCCTTGGGCCGGATCAGTTCCCGCGCGGTGCCCTCGGGCCGCGCCGCCGGCCAGCCCCGGATCAGCACGATCGGCCGGCCCTCGTCGGCCTGGCCCATGATCAGGGACGCCGCCGCCGCCAGCTCGTCGGCGATCCCGACCTCGGTCACCCTGAGTCTGCGCCCGTACAAATCGGCGCGGCCAGTGAGATCGAGCAGGCCGGGCACGCCGCTCGCGCCGAGGGCGGCGCCGACGGTGCCGTTGCGCCAGGCGCGGCCGAGACTGTCGTTGATGATGACGCCGACGTCCGCGCCGGTGCGTTCGTTGAGGCGCCGCCGGATCTCCGCCGCCGAGCGGTTGGGGTCGCGGGGCAGCAGCAGCACCCGCTCGCCGTCGGCTGCCGGCTCGACGTTGGAGGCGTCGATACCGGCGTTGGCGAGCACGAAGCCAAGCCGGTGAACGACGATCACCACCCCCGGCCGGGTGCGCAGGACCTCCGCCGACTCCGACAGAATCAGTTCCATCAGGCGCGGGTCCTTATCGGTCTCGCGAGCCAGCTCCCGGGCGCGCTCGGATGGCGATACGGTGCCGAGCGCGACCGTCCGCCCTTCCGCCTTGGACACGATCTTCTGGGCGATGACCAGAATATCGCCCGGGCTCAGGCCGTGCCCGATCCTGCCCAATCCGTCGATGGCCACCGTGGCCAGATCGTCGCCGGACTGGATGTTGGGGACGCCGGTCAGGCCGGTCAGGGTCAGTTGCGCCGGGGTGGTCTCCATCGAGTGGTCGCGAATCAGGCCTCGGCGCCTTCGGCCAGGCCGGTGATCCGGATGCCGGCACCGGCGACCTTGTAGCGCCGGTTGATGGCGATCAGCAGCGCGGTCAGGGATTCGGTCGCCGTCGAGTTGGCCAGTCGTCCGGCGTGCAGGGCGCGAAGGCCCGCGTCCCGGGCCAGGCCAATCACGATCTCGCGGGCCGACGGGTCGTCGCCGCAGACCAGGACGTCGCAATCGACCGCATGGTCCGGGTTTTCGAGGTGGTGGGCCGAGAGGTTCTGAAACGCCGACACCACTTTGACCGTCTCGCCGAGCAGATCTTGGACCGCGACCACCGCCGAGCCCCGCGGCGGAAGTTGGACCCGGCTGACCTTGGGCGGCACCAGCGGAACCGTCACGTCGATCAGCAGCTTGCCGGCGAGCGCGGGCCGGACCTCTTCAATGGTCGCCAACTGGGCCGCGAATGGCACCGTCAAGACCACGATATCGGCTTCGGCGGCGGCGGCGGCGTTGTCCATGGATCGAATCGCGGGACCGGACAGGCCGGGATTGAACCCGGCGGCGATCCGCGCGCCCTTTTCCGGCGAGCGCGTGCCCAGAATCACGGGGTATCCGGCTTTGGCCCAGCGCAAGGCGAGGCCGCGGCCCTGGGCTCCGGTGCCGCCCAGAACCGCCAAGGTGGGCTTGTCGGGTGTCATCAGCTACGCCGGCGACACCGGTTCGAGGGCTGGCCGCGCGTATTTTCCGGCCGGGGTCTGCACCGGCGGGGTGAGGGCGGGAGCGCCAAAGGACCGCCGCCGGCGTGATTCGGCAACCGGTCGATAGAGGGTGGTGCGCTGTTCGGGCTCCCGGCCGATCGACCGGATCAGATGCTCCATGCGCTCGGGCCCCATTTCCTGGCCGTGAACGTTGCCGGCGGCGCGCGAGATGCTTTCGTTCATCAAGGTGCCGCCTAGGTCGTTGGCGCCGGCGTCGAGGCAGGCGCGGGTGGCGTCGGGGCCGAGCTTCACCCAGGACACCTGGATATTGGGGATCAAGGGGTGGAGCGCGAGGCGGGCGAGGGCGTGCATCAGCACGGCTTCGCGATATGTCGGCCCCTTGCGCGCGCGGCCTTTCAGGTAGAGCGGCGCTTCCATATGCACGAACGGCAGCGGCACGAATTCGGTGAACCCGCCATGACGGGCCTGCAGGTCACGGATCTGGAGCAGGTGCCGGGCCCAATTGTCGGGGCCGTCGATATGGCCGAACATGATCGTCGCCGTGGTCCTGAGCCCGATTCGATGGGCCTCGCCGATCACGTCCAGCCATTGGCGGGTGTCGAGCTTGTCCGGACACAGGGTCTCGCGCACCCGGTCGTCCAGGATTTCGGCGGCGGTGCCGGGCAGGCTGCCCAAACCGGCTCCCATCAGGCGCTTCAAGAAGGCCGGTACCGAGAGGCCCAAGGTCGCCGCGCCGTGGCTCACCTCGAGCGGCGAAAACGAATGGATGTGCAGGTCCGGCGCCGCCGCGCGCACCGCTCGGCACAGTTCCAGATAGGTCTCGCCCGTGTAGTGGGGATGAATGCCGCCCTGCATGCAAACCTCGGTCGCGCCCCGGTCCCAGGCCTCGACCGCGCGGCGGGCGACCTCGTCGAGCGCCAGGTCGAAGGGCGCGCCGCGCAGGTTTTCCGCCAGCTTGCCCTTGGAGAAAGCACAGAACCGGCATTTGTAGCCGCAGACATTGGTGTAGTTGATGTTGCGATTGACCACGTAGCGGACAACCGGACCGCATTGGTCGTGGCGCAGCGCGTTCGCGGCGGCGCGGACCGCCTCGAAATCGCGTCCGCGGGCGCGGAACAGGGTCGCGATTTCCGGTTCGTCAAGCCTCTCGCCCGCGCTCGCGCGGGCGATCAACCGGTCGATCAGCGGGCGCGGGCGCTGGGTAGGTGGCGCACTTGTTTCACGTGGAACGGCCACATCGGCGCCGGGCGACCAGGAATCGGCGCGGGCAAAGCCGTCGCTATCGGCGGCGCGCAGCACCGGCGCGCGCATTTCCGGGTCCTGCCAGCGCCCGACGTCGCGGCAATAGGCGGGATAGGCCGCCAGCCGCTCGACCAGGGTCTTGCCGGCGGCCTCGGTCTGGCCGCGCAGCTGCCCGATCGCCGGCCAGGGCGCTTCCGGGTTGACGTGGTCGCGGGTGACCGGCGAGATGCCGCCCCAGTCGTTGATGCCGGCCTCGATCAGGGCCTGGGCTTCGCCGGGGCTCAAATTGGGTGGCGCCTGGATGTTCATGTCCGCACCGAAAGCGAGGCGGGCGACGGCGATTGTCCAGACCAGTTCGTCCCGGCCCGGCTCCGGCGCATCGGCCATCCGGGTGTCGGGCTTGGCGCGGAAGTTCTGGACGATGATCTCCTGGATGTGGCCGTATCCGCGGTGAAGATCGCGGAGCGCGATCAGCGCGTCGACCCGCTCGGCCCGGGTCTCGCCGATGCCGATCAGAATACCGGAGGTGAACGGGACTTGCTGGGCGCCGGCCAGGCGGATCGTCTCCAGTCGCGCCGCCGGGCGTTTGTCGGGCGATCCGTGATGGGGCCGGCCACGCCCGCACAACCGCTCCGACGTGCTTTCCAGCATCAGGCCCTGGGAGACCGACACCCGGCGCAGCGCCGCGATCGAATCGCTGTCCATGACCCCGGCGTTGATATGGGGCAGCAGGCCGGTCTCGGCCAGCACCAGTGCCGCCATGTCGGCGAGATAGGACAGGGTGGTCTCGTGGCCGAGTTCGGCCAATGCTTCGCGGGCCGCCCGATAGCGCAACTCCGGTTTGTCGCCGAGAGTGAACAGCGCCTCCTTGCAGCCGGTCTCGGCTCCGGCCCGGGCGATGGCGAGCACCTCCTCGGGCGATAGATAAGCCAGCGTCCCCCGTTTGGGCGGCTGGGCGAAGGTGCAATAGTGGCAAACATCCCGGCAAAGCTGGGTGAGCGGGATGAACACCTTGCGCGAATAGGATTGCTGCGTGCCGTGGCCGGTGTCGCGCAGGGCCGAGGCCTCGGCGGTCAAATCGGCGAGGTCGGCGTTGCCGGCAAGATCGCGCAGCGCGTCATCCGGGACGGGAGTCGGATCGGGTGTTTCCGATGGCACGTCGTGCTTCCTTCGCTCTTTGCTCATCGCTCTTCGCTCTAGGCTCCCGGGGCCCTCGAGGCCGGGCACGCTAGCAACCGGGTCCAGGCTTGGCAAGCCGGTCCCAGACCCAATATTCTGCGCCCTGATCGCGGGGAGTGTTATGGCGCATAGGGTGGATACGGACCGGCCGGCCGGCGACGCCGAAGCGGTGATCGACGAGCTTCTGGCGACCTGCCGGACGGCGCTGGCGGCGGCGGAAGGGCTCGAGCGCGCCGCCCATGACTCGGTCGCCAGCCTGGTCGCGCCGGCCGGTGACATTGATTCTGGCCGCCTCGACCGCAATCAGTTCGCGGCCCATGGCTATGCCTGGCTCGCCACCTATGTCGAGGCGCTGCGCCAGATGCTGGGCTGGGGCGAGCGGCTCGACGCGGCGGGCGCCCTGGATGGTCTGGAGGCGCTCATCCTCCAGGCCGCGTTCGGCGAATATCTGGCCCAGCTCGGCGGCGGTATCGCCATGAGCCAGGTCGAGACCGCGCGCCCCGCCGATATGGCGCTCGGCGACGACACGCTCGCCGCCTTTCGCGCGCCGGCGACCCGCCGCCTGGTGGCTTCCGGCAACACCGCCGCCGTCCGCCAGGCCATCGCCGGTGACCTCGCGCGCGGCGGATTTGGCGATACCGGGCTCGGTGATCCGACCCTGGCGCTGGTCCAGGACCAGTTCCGCCGCTTCGCCGACGACAAGGTGGCGCCCGATGCCCAGGACTGGCATCGCGCCGACGTTTTGATTCCCGACGAGGTGATCGCCGAGATGGCGGCGCTCGGCGTGTTCGGCCTGACCGCGCCCGAGGATGACGGCGGCGCCGGCATGGGCAAGGTCGCCATGTGCCTGGTGACCGAGGAATTGTGCCGCGCCCATCTGGGTGTCGGCTCCCTGGCCACCCGCTCCGAGATCGCCGCCGAGTTGATCCGTCTTCACGGCACTCCCGCCCAAAGCGAGCGCTGGACGCGGCCGATCACATCCGGCGCGGTGCTGCCGGCGGCGCTGTTCACCGAGCCCGACGTCGGTTCCGATTTGTCGGCGGTCAAGACCCGCGCGGTCCGCGATCGCGACAACTATCGGATCATCGGGGCCAAGACCTGGTCGACCCACGCCGCGCGCGCCGATCTGATGATCCTGCTCGCGCGCACCGATCCGGAAAAGCCGGGCTACAAGGGCCTGAGCATGTTTCTGGCGCCCAAGCCGCGGGGGACGGTGGCGGCGCCGTTTCCGGCCGAAGGCATGAGCGGCTCCGAGATCGCCGTGCTCGGCTACCGGGGCATGAAGGAATACGAAATCGCGTTCGACGGTTTCGAGGTGGCGGCCGACTGCCTGCTGGGCGAGGTCGAGGGCCAGGGCTTCAAGCAGCTCATGGGGACCATGGAGACCGCCCGCATCCAGACCGCGGCGCGTGGCGTCGGCGTCGCCCGCGCGGCGCTGGAACTGGGCCTGGCCTACGCCCGTGAACGGCGCCAGTTCGGCCGCGAAATCTTCGCCTTCCCGCGTGTCTCCGGCAAGCTTGCCTGGATGGCGACCGAATGCATGATCGTGCGCCAACTGACCTGGTACGCCGCGCGCGAGAAAGACGCCGGCCGGCGCTGCGACCTGGAAGCGGGCATGGCCAAGCTGCTGGCGGCGCGGGTCGCCTGGGCGGCGGCCGACAACGCGGTCCAGATTCACGGCGGCAACGGCTATGCCGAGGAATACCCGGTCAGCCGGGTGCTGGTCGATTCCAGGATTCTGAACGTGTTCGAAGGCGCCGCCGAAATCCAGGCCCAGGTCATCGCCCGCCGCCTGCTCGCCCGGACCTGATCATGGCCGGGATCGGGCTGGGTTGGCGCGACCGACAAAGGAAGAAAGGGTCATTCTACTTTTCAAGCAACATTCAATAGCCGCGATCTGTTGTTGTTCCAGCTCTCCTCGATCATGAGCCTCTTTCCCGATGCCTTCGCTCGCGGCGATGTCATAAAAGTACAATGTCCCCAAAATTCAATTTCCTGAAAAGCAATTTGCCCAAAAAAATACAATGTCTCCAAAACGGACGATGAGGGGCTTTCACTCGATTCCGATTTTCGCGGCGATGCGCTCGAACGCGGCCGAGATGTCCGGAGACCGTCTCACGGCGTATTTGCCAAAGTCGAAGTTCGGGCTGATGCGGATAATGTCCCTGACCTGGGCTTCCGCCTCCGCCTCCTGTCCGTTCATCAGGAACGCAAATACCAATCCGACCCGTGCCGGCAAGAACTCCGGAATTTGCTCGACGCATTGGCGCAGACTCGAAATCGCGTCGCCGGTTCGCCCCGAGAACAGATAGGCGTAGCCGAGGGCCTGAAAGTACCAGGGCGGTGGGTGGGGATTGAGCGACAGCGCTTGTTCGACCAGCGCCAACGCCTTCTCGGGCCTTCCGGCCATGCTCGAGTACATCCCCAGCAAGGCAATACACAAGGAGTCGTTCGGGTGGAGAGCGACGCCCTTTTCCAGAGCCGCGATGGCGGGCTCGGCCTCACGCCTCGAGAACAGGATCGCGCCCTGCAGCCCATACAATTCTCCGAACCCGGGATCGGCCGCGACCGCCTGCTGGGCGGCGTCTTCGGCCAACTTCAGCGAGGCCGCGGGGTCGTCGCTCCAGCAGGCGATGTGATCGTGCAAATGGCTCCAGCCGAGCCCGACCCATGCCGCGGCGAACCGAGGGTCGATCTCCAGGGCCTTGTGCAATGATTCCCGGGCCGCGGCCAGGCCTTGTTTGGAGAACTCGTTGAAGGGCTGCTGTGCCCGTAGAAACCAGTCGTAGGCGACCGTGTCGCTGGTGGAACTCCGGCGCATGCGCGCGTCCTCGCCCTCGACCAGCTTCACGTCGAGCTCGGTCACGATGGTGCCGGTAATCTCGTCCTGGAGATCGAAAATGTCGTCGAGCTCGCGGTCGTAGCGCTCGGCCCAGACATGGTCGCCGTTGGCGCAGTCGATCAGCTGGGCGGTGATTCGCACCCGGTTTCCGGCCTTGCGCACGCTTCCTTCCAGAACATGGCGCACGCCCAAGTCGCGCCCCACCTGACGCAGGTCCGCGGGCTTGCCCTTGTAGGTAAAGACCGAATGGCGAGCGATCACGGTCAAGTTCCTCAAACGCGACA
>CAJWQN010000024.1 GCA_913045505.1 uncultured Rhodospirillaceae bacterium
CGATCCGGCCAGGATCGTGAACGCCGCCGCCCAAGTCAGCCAGGTGGCGGCATCGGCGTCTTTCACCAGGTCGAGGCCAAAGACGTAGACCACCACCTTCATCACCGTGAACACGCCGCCCTTGACCACCGCCACCGCGTGGAGAAGCGCCGAGACCGGGGTCGGCGCGACCATGGCCGCCGGCAGCCAGCGGTGAAACGGCATCAGCGCCGCCTTGCCGATGCCGAACACGTAGAGCGCGAACAGCGCCCCGATCACCACGTCGGGCGCCTTGCCGGCCAGGATTCCGCCGGCCCGGAAATCGAGGGTGTCGGCCAGCATATAGGTGGCCAGAATCGCCAGGAGCTGAAAGCCGATCGAGGTTCCCAGAAGCACGCCGAGGTAAACGCGCCCGGCCCGCTTGGCCCGCTCGGTGCCGGCATGGGTGACCAGGGGGAAGGTCGACAGGGTCAGGGCTTCGTAGAACAGGAACAGGGTCAGCAGGTTGCCGGAAAAGGCGATGCCGACCGCGCTCGCCAGCGCGATCGCGAAGCAGATGTAGAACCGGGTTTGGTGGCGCTCGTGATGGGCGCGCATGTAGCCGATCGAATAGAGCGAATTCGGGATCCACAGGAACGAGGCGATCAGCGCGAACAGCATGCCCAGCGGCTCCAGTTCGAACGCGATCGAAAGTCCGGGAAGCAGCTCGAACAGGGTGACCGCGGGCCGTTCGCCGGCCAGCACCCCCGGGGCCAGCGACGCCACCGCCACAAACAGCAGCCCGGCGGTGACCATGGTCACGGTCTCGCGCAGATTGGGCCAGCGCCCGGCCAGCCCGATCAGCACGGCGCCGACGAGCGGGATAAAGGGCGCGATCGCCAGGATGCAGGACGCGGTCATGGCGCGCCCGTCAGCAACAGGGTCGCCACCCGGCTGGCGACGCCGACCGTCAGATCGGTGGTGAGGCCGAACACCACGCAGCCACCGGCCAGAATCCAGGTCGCCGCCACCATCGGCCAGGTCGCCTCCTCGATCGCGCCGGCGCCCCCGTCCGGATCGGCGAAATAGGCCGCTTCCACCACCCGCCAGATATAGATCACCGCCAGCAGCGAGGCAGCCAACACCACCACCGCGACCGGCACCCCCGGCCAGAAACCCGAGCCCAGCGCCGCCTGAACCAAATACCACTTGCTGACGAAACCGACCGTGCCCGGAACCCCGATCATGCTCAACCCGGCGATCACGAATGCCGCCATGGTCAACGGCATCCGCCGGCCCAGGCCACGCAGATGGGCGATCGTGGTCCCGCCGCATCGCAACATGACACTGCCCATGACCATGAACAGCGCCCCCTTCATCAGGGCGTGATTGAACAGGTGGACGGTGGCGGCGGTGATGCCGGTGCCGGACGCGAAGCTGATGCCGAGCGCCATGTAGCCGAGCTGAGCGATGCTCGAATAGGCCAGCATGCGCTTGATGTTGTCCTGAAAGATCGCGACCAACGATCCGGTGACCGCGGCGAGGAGACCCAACACCATCAGCACGTGATAGACCGGAGCCACGCCCAGATGGAGCCCGCCGCCGTAGATGGTGAACATGAACCGAAGCAGCAGATACACCATCACCTTGGTTCCGGTCGCGGCGAGCAGGGCCGAAATCATCGACGGCGCGTAGGTGTAGGCATTGGGAAGCCAGAGGTGCAGGGGAAACAGCGCCAGCTTCAGGCTCAACCCGACCACCAGGAAGCCGAAGGCGGCCAGGGTCACCCGGCTGTCGGCCTGGGCCGCCAACCGCTCGGCCATGTCGGCCATGTTGAGGGTGCCGGTGACCATGTACAGCAGGCCGACACCGATGACGAAGAAGGTGGCGCCGATGGTGCCCAGCACCAGATACTGGAAGGCCGCATACAGCGCCCGACGGCTCCGCCCCAGGCTGATCAGCACGTAGCTCGACAGCGAGGAAATCTCCATGAACACGAAGGCGTTGAAGGCATCGCCGGTGATCGCCATGCCCAGCAGGCCGGCGAAAGTCAGCAGGTAGGCGGTGTAGAACAGGCGTTGGCGCGATTCCGGGATTTCGCTGTTCACGCTGTGATAGGCGTAGGGCATGACCACGGCGGCAATGCCGCTCACGATCAGCAGCACGAAGGCCGACAGATAGTCGACCCGATACTCGATCCCCCATGGCGGCGCCCAACCGCCCATGGTGTAGCTGATCGGGCCGTGCTCGATGACCGCGACCAGCAGCGCGATGGCGACCGCGAACCCCGCCCAGGTCGCCGCCGCGCTCAACGCCCAGGCGATCCGGCCCCGGCCGAGCAGCATGCACAAGGGCGCGCCGATCAGCGGGATCACGACCTGGAGGGCGGGCAAATTGGCGGCGATCAAGGGCCGTCTTCCTCGGCGGCTTCCTGGGCTTGTATCTCGTCTTCCTCGATGGTGCCGTAGGCTTCCTTGATCCGCACCACCAGTCCCAGACCCAGCGCCAGGGTCGCCACCCCGACCACGATCGCGGTCAGGATCAGCACATGGGGCAAGGGGTTCGAAAAGGGCGCGTCACCGTCGTAAAGAATCGGCGCGGTGCCACCCGAGATCTTGCCCATCGAGATGTAGATCAGGAACACGGCGGTTTGGAAGATGTTGAGGCCGATCAGCTTCTTGAGCAGGTTGCCGCGATCGATGACCACGTAGAACCCGATCATCGCGATCACGATCGCGAACACGTAAACGAAGTTGGCGGCCACGGCAGGCTCAGTCCTGCTCCGGCTCGCCGCGCCCGGCGAAGCTTTGGAAGATGGTGATCATCACCGCGGCGACGGTGATCCCCACTCCCAACTCGATCACCATAATGCCGTAGTGGTGGCCGTGGACCGGATCATGGGCGAGCGGGCCGTATTCGAGATAGGTTCCGCCCAGCAGCAGGCCGGCGACGCCGGTTCCGGCGTAGATCAGCAGCCCCAGGGCGACCAGGGCGCCGACCACGGCCACCGGCGCGACCTTGCGCAAGGTCTTCAGGCCGAACACGAGCCCATACAGAACAAAGGCGGCGGCGAACACCACGCCGGCCTGAAAACCGCCGCCGGGTCCGTAGTCCCCGTGCATCTGCACATAGAGCGCGAACAGCATGACGAACGGAATCAGCTCCTTGGAGATCACCCGCAGGATCAGATGCTCTTTCACTTGGTCGATCCTTTGGGTCGGCGTCGGGTCCGGCCCAGCAGCAGCAACACGCCGACCCCGGCGGTGAAGATCACCGTCACCTCGCCGAGCGTGTCGTAGCCCCGATAATCGGCCAGCACGGAGGTGACGATATTTGGAATTCCGATCGCCCGCGGCGTCTCATCGATATAGCGCGGCACGACATGACGATGGATCGGCGAGTCCGCGGCGCCGAACCGGGGCATGTCGGGCACCGCGTACAACAGGATTGCGCCGGTCACCACGACCACGGCCAAGGGCAGGGTCGGCCAATGGGTCGGGATCTTCTCTCTATCCGTGGTCAGCGCCATCGCCGCGAGGCCGAGAACGGTGGTGATTCCGGCGCCGACCGCGGCCTCGGTGAACGCGACATCGACCGCGTCCAGCACCAAGAATGTCGTCGCCATCAGGAAGCTGTAAATGCCGCTCAGCATGACCACGGCGAATATGTTGCGCAGCCTGACGATGGTGAGCGCGACCACCAGCAGCAACAGCAAGATCGCGGTCGTAATCAGGGTTTCGATCGGTTCTGCTCCGAATCGGCGCCCGGCTTGGTCCAGGGCTTCAGTCCGCTGACCAGCGCCGCATGGGCCAGGGCGTGGCTCGCGGTCGGACTGGTGAACAGGAGAAAGATCAGGATCATGGCCAGCTTGGCCAGGTTCAGCGACCACCCCGATTCGATCATCAATCCGACCAGGATCAAGCCCGCGCCGAGCGTATCGGTGAGCCCCGCGGGATGGGTGCGGGTGAAGAAGTCGGGCATGCGGACCAAGCCGATGCCGCCGATCACGACGAACGCCGCGCCGAGCATCAGGCAGGCCCAACTGACCAGGTCCAGAGCCAGCGTCACCGGTTCGACTCCGATCGGTGATCGGCGAAATGGCCGAACTTGATGAACTTGAGCGCCGCGATGACGCCGATGAAATTGATCAGGGCATAGACCAGGGCGAGGTCCAGAAAGTCGGGGCGCCCGGTTAGATAGCCGACCACGGCAATCAACAAGACGGTCTTGGTCCCGAAGGTGTTGGCCGCCAGGATACGGTCGAACACCGTCGGCCCGACGACGGCACGGGAGACGGCGAGGCCCATGGTCGCCAGGATCGCGATGGCCACGATCACGAACTGCGGGCTCATGAATTGCCCTCCAGGGCGCACACCTTGGCGTCCATTGTGCCGGTGCGCAGATCGTCCTCTCCGGCGCCGCTGAGGGCATGGACCTGAATCTTGTCCCTGCTCACGTCGGTCGACAGCGTGCCCGGCGTCAACGTGATCGAATTGGCATAGATGACCCGTCCGAGATCGGTCTTTTGATGGGCCGGAACCTCGAACAGACGCGGGTCGATCGGCAAACTGGGATCGACCACCCGCCTGGCAACGTCGATATTCGCCTTCACGATTTCGGCCAACAACCACAGCCAATAGCCGGGCAAGCGCCAGCCCAGGTGGATCGGGTGGCTCTCGTGATCGATCACGTCCATCCGATGGGAGATCGCGATCACCACGACGCAGGAGGCCGCGCCGAGGGTCAAAAGAAGACCTGTATAATGGCCCGACAGCAGCAGCCAGACGGTCGCAAGCGAAACAAAAAGCGAGATCCTGTGCGCCACTCCCGCGCCCCTATCCCCGGTCGCGCCGGTGCGTTCTAATGGCTGTCGCCTCGGGCAATGGGGCGAGACCGGCAATGCGGGCCTCTGGCCGAGGCAACCGAACCATCCGACCGACATAGCCCTTTCGCCGGAAGGGAGGGTGTTTGTCGCGGACGGCTATAACGACAGGGTTCAGCGGGCATTGCCTTGACTTGCTTGCACCGAGGCGGCGCCGGCGAGTATGCCTCAACGGCCGAGGTGCGCCAACGGTCAAGTCGGGCAGGGATCCCGCGGCCGCGATCGGTCGCAACCGTCAGCCGAACTTGTCCGCATTGACCAGTAAATGAACCCAGATGCTAGCCGCGTAGCCGATGGCGATCGCCCAGCTCCACTTGAGATGCGCGAAAAATGTGTAGACCCCACGTGCCTGACCCATGACCGCGACTCCGGCGGCGGAACCGATCGACAGCATGGAGCCGCCAACGCCCGCGGTCAGCGTGACCAGAAGCCACTGCCCATGGTCCATGTCCGGCAGCACCGACAGCACCGCGAACATGACCGGGATATTGTCGACGATGGCAGACAGAAAGCCGACCAGAATGTTCGCGGTGGTCGGGCCGAGGTCGCCGTACATCGCCTCTGAACCGAGGGTGAGATAACCGATCGTGCCGAGGCCGCCGACGCACAGGATGATGCCGTAGAAGAACATCAGCGTGTCCCACTCGGCGCGCTCCAGGGCCTTGAAGATGTTGAACGGGTCGGTTCGGGTTGGTGCCCTCCGATCGATCAGATCCCGCTCCAGATCCAACCCGCCTTCGCCCAGATCGTCCTCGCTCGGTGCCGGACCCTGCCAATCGCGGCGTTTGAGCACGTAGCCATATAGCTTGAGCAGGCCGAGACCGGTCATCATGCCCATTACCGGCGGTATATGGAGGAAATTATGGGCCGATACCGCCATCGCGATGGTCACGATGAACAAGCCGACGATGATGCCCGCCCCGGGCTGCAGAACCGTCTCCTCGTGCAGTTCCTCGGGCTTCGCGCTCGGCAATGCGAACGACATGATGGCCGCCGGGATCACCCAGTTGACGAGCGAGGGAGCGAACAGGGCGAAGAATTCCTGGAATTCGACGATCCCCTTTTGCCAGACCATGAGCGTGGTGATATCGCCGAACGGGCTGAAAGCCCCGCCGGCATTCGCGGCGACGACGACGTTGATGCATCCGAGCACGACGAATCGATTTGCGGTGCCGCCGACGGCCATGATCACCGTCGCCATCAACAGCGCGGTCGTCAGATTGTCGGCCACCGGCGAGATCACGAACGCCAGCCCACCCGTGATCCAGAATATCGCGCGCAGCGAAAATTGCTGGGACACCAGCCAGGCGCGCAGCGAATCGAACACGCCGCGCTCGTCCATCGCGTTGATATAGGTCATCGCCGCGAGCAGGAACAGGAACAGCTCCGCGAATTCCAGAAGGTTGTGGCGGATCGCCTCCCCGGCGGTATGAAAGTCGCCGGCAGCGGCATAGACGATCCCGATGATCAGCCAAATGATGCCGGCGGCGACCATCACCGGCTTGGACTTGCGCAAATGCAGGGTCTCTTCGCTGATCACCAGCGAATAGGCCAGGACGAAGATCACCAAGACCAGAATTCCGGCCCAATGACCGGTCAGGTCGGTGGTTTCACCCGCCTCGGCGGCGACCACCGATTCAGGACACAGTAGCGCCGCTGCGACACAGACGGTGCCGAGCAGCCATCTCAGGGCTCCACCGCTCACGAACATCTCAGGTAACCTCCCGCTCTCGGCGATCGCCGATATCCCGTCACGTCCAGCCAATACCGATCCAACGCGCATGATCGGGCCGTCGCCGAGGAATCCACCGTGCTGGGGTCGACCACCCGCTTGGCAATGTCGATATTCGCCTTCACGATTTCGGCCAACAACCACAGCCAATAGCCGGGCAAGCGCCAGCCCAACCCGCGCCCCTTCTCCCTGGTCGCACTGGTGCGTTTTAAATTAGTTCGCCGCCGATGTCTTGGCAAAACACTACTTACGGCCGTCCACGCGATGGCCAAGGGTCAGCATGAAAGATCTTCGCGCGCCAGATAATCTCGGTACCAGCCGAGGGTCGGGCGCAGGGCTTGGTCGAGATCGAAAGCCGGCCGCCACCCGAGCAGGCGTTCCGCCTTCGCGCAATCCAGGTAATGGACCGACCTCGCGCCGGCGCCTTGACCTTGAAACTCGGGTTCCACGTCGTCGCGTCCGGCCACGGCCAGGATGCGACGGGTCAGGGCCAGAACCGACGTCGGCACACCGGTGCCGATATTGATGGCCTGTCCCCGCACCGCTGGCTCGGCGAGCCGTTCGGCGAAGGACAAATAGGCCCGAGCGACATCTTCGGCATAGACGTAATCCCGGACCGCGGCGCCATCGCCGCGGATGATCGGTCTCCGGCCCGACAGGACGGCGCGGATCGTGCCCGGAACGACGCGGCTGAAATTGAGATCGCCGCCGCCGATCACGTTCGATGCGCGGATCACGCCGATCGGCAATCGAAACGCGCCGTGATAGGATTGCGCGATCAAATCGGCGCAGCTTTTCGACACGCCGTAGAGGTCGGCGCCGCCGAGCGGGGCGGATTCCGAATAAGGTGTCCGCGCACCCGAGCCGTAGGCGCGGTCGCTCGATGCGACCACGATTCGGACCGGCTTCTCGGCCCGGCGGCAGGCGTCCAGCACCGTCCAGGTGCCGGCGACGTTGGTGGTCAAGGTCGCACCGGGGTCGGCGTGCGCCGAATCGGTAATGGCCTGGGCCGCGAGATGAAAGACGGTGTCGACCGCCTCGGCCCTCATGATCGCCGACAGCGCGTCGACATCGTCGAGCGATGCCGCCGCGAGCCGGTCGGGAACACCGTCGGGAATGCGCGGGGGTTGCGCCGGTGGCGGGCGGTGGCGGGTCAGACCGATGACTGTCGCGCCCCGGTGGTTCAGCTCTCGAACGATCCACGATCCGAGGAACCCCGAACTCCCGGTCACGAGCACGCTTCTGCCGTGCCAAAATGCGTCCGCGGCGGCGGTCATTGCCTTCGAATGCAGGCCCGCGCGACCCACGCGACTCGCCCGATCACAGGCGCCGTTCCAGATCGACGCCACGCAGATCCATCTCGAAGGCGAGTCCTTCGATCGGCGGATGGGCGAGATGCCAGTGGACACCGTGGACCGCCGTCGCGCCCATCGGCGCCAGCAGCGTGTCGGCGAGATAGGGGCGCAACGCTTCGGCGGTATAGACGTTGATCGCCGTCACCGCCGGCCAGCCCGCTCCGAGGCCCGCGAGCCGCGCCTCCATGACCGCCATGACATGGCGGGCTTTTTCCGCCATCGCGTCGGCCGATGTCTCGCCGGCACGGATGATGCCGTGGCTCGAGAGGCTTTGGCGGACGATGTCGGCGGCGCCGGCAACCACGAAGGTCGTGGGCAATGTTTCCGAGGCCACGGTGTAGGAAAAGGCGTACAGCGAAGGCTCCGACGGTGGGGAGACCAGGGGAGCAACGTTGCTCCGCGCGACCGGGTTGTGCGCGGGCAACAGGATCTCCCACTCGGAAAGAATCGCGCGGTAATCATTGTTGAAATCATCGAATCCATCAAAGGAGAACGGCCTCGATGAGCGCAACTCGATCGCGCAGAGCGCGCGGCGCGGTCTATTTCGCGCCGCCAGATGGGACGCGATCGCTTCGAATCCCGCTCGGAAGGGGAGCGGGCGCTGCAAGGTCGCATGAACGATCTCGTGACCCGGCATGGCGACCACGCCGGACGAATAGGCCGGGATGCCGGTGAGGAATCGGTACCCGCAGGGGGCGTTGTCGATCAATTTCATCGTCATGGCCGGTTCCAGCCGAGGCGTTCGCCTATCCCGACCACGGCCTCCAGATGGCGCTCGCGGTCGCCGACGAAACGCCGGGCCGGCAACGGCACGGCGGTGCCCAGCGCGGCCCGCCAGGCCCACCCGAAAGCCGCGGCGAGCGGGGGCAGGGGCTCGTGCCGGGGCCGCGCGAGCACGCAATCGCCGGCCCGGACCGAATCGAAGCCGAGATCGCCCGCCCGCGCCGGGAGATCGAGCACGGGCGCCGCGTTGGCACGCCTCTCCATGACACGCTCGCGGGTCGGCGGCAGATATCCGATCTTGGTCGCCATGGCGGTCTCCCCGGTGTGGTCGCGCTCATCCTACCGTGCGCGGCGCGGTTCGGCGCTTGCTCACCGGTCCTGGGACGGCAAGAATAGCAGCTAAGGGCCGATCGGCCCCCACCAAAGACACCCGCTGCCAAGAAGGATATTTCATGACCGCGCGGCCCAACCCCTTTACCCTCCGTGTCGCCGACGCCGCCATCGCCGATCTCGGCGCCCGACTGGCTCTGACGCGCTGGCCCGACCAGGCTCCCGGACCCGCCTGGGCCTATGGCACCGATGTCGAATGGCTGCGGGGACTGGTCGCTTATTGGCGCGACCGATTCGACTGGCGCGCGGCCGAAGATCGGCTCAATGCCTATCCCCAGTTCAAAGTGCCCCTGCATGGAATCGACCTCCACTATCTGCATGTGCCCGGGGTCGGGCCGGATCCGTGCCCGCTGCTGCTGTCTCACGGCTGGCCCGGCTCGGTGTTCGAGTTTTTGGACATCATCCCCAGGCTCGTGGACCCGGAACGGTTTGGCGGTGACGCGGCCGATTCGTTCACTGTCGTCGCACCGTCCCTGCCCGGCTACGGCCCGTCGTTCGCGCCCGGCCAGAAGCGGTTCGGCGCCGAAGCCATCGCCGAATGTTTCGCCGACTTGATGGGCGATGTGCTCGGCTACCAGCGTTTCGCCGCCCAGGGTGGCGATTGGGGCGCGTTCATTACCTCGTGCCTGGGCCATGCCCATGCCGAGAAGATCATCGGCATTCATCTCAACATGTTGGCGGTGCGCCGCGACAAGGGCATGGTCGCCGACCCGACCGACGAAGAGCGAGTCTATCTCGACCAACTCGCCCTGTGGCTGAAGGAGGGAACCGGCTACCAGTGGATCCAGGGCACCCGCCCGCAGACATTGGCGTTCGCCCTGACCGACTCGCCGGCCGGGCTGGCCGCCTGGATTGTCGAGAAGTTTCGCGCCTGGTCGGACTGCGATGGCGATCTAGATTCGGTGTTCACCAGGGATGCGCTGCTGGCCAATATCGGCCTCTACTGGTTCACGGGCGCGATCGGCTCATCGTTCTGGCCCTATTACGCGCGCATGCACGGCCCCTGGCCGATTCCAGAAGGCGAAACCGTGGACGTGCCGACCGGATACGCGGCATTTCCCCATGAAATTCTGAGCCCGCCCCGATCGCTGGCCGCCCAGACCTATACCGATATCCGGCGCTGGCAGGTCATGGACCGGGGTGGCCATTTCGCGGCCATGGAGCGGCCCGACGCCCTGGCCGAGGAGATTCGCGCTCACTTCCGGCCCCTGCGCGGCGCCGGTTGAGCTGGCCTCGAGGGACCATAGAGACATGTCCGTTCGCCAGGGCCGAGAATTTCTCTCGATTCCGGGTCCGACAACCATTCCCGACGCGATCCTCAACGCCGCCCACCGGCCGGCGATCGACATCTATGCAGGCTCCCTGATCGCCCTGACCGCGAGCTGCCTGGACGATTTGAAGCAGATATTCGCGACTCGCGGCAGGACCTACATTTATGCCGCCAACGGTCATGGCGCCTGGGAGGCGGCACTGTGCAACGTGCTGTGCCGGGGCGACGCGGTGCTGGTCTTGGAAAGCGGGCGCTTCGCGAGCGCCTGGGGGGACATGGCGGCGATGCTCGGGGTCGAGGTCGCGACGCTGGCCGGCGATTGGCGCCGCGCGATCGATCCGGGGGCTCTCGAGGCGCGATTGCGGGCCGACGCCGGGGCCCGGATCAAGGCGGTTCTGGCGGTCCAGATCGACACCGCTTCGGGGGTGATCAACGATATCCCGGCGATCCGCCGCGCGATCGACGCGGCCGGCCACCCGGCCCTGCTGATGGTCGATACCGTCGCTTCCCTGGCGGTGGTCCCGTTCGAGATGGATGGCTGGGGTGTCGACGTGGCGGTGGCCGGGTCGCAAAAGGGCCTGATGATGATGCCCGGCCTCAGCTTCATCGCCGCCGGAGCCAAGGCGATCGATGCCCACGGACGGGCCGATTTGCGCACCCGCTACTGGGATTGGACCGCCCGCGATGGCGATGAGCATTACATGAAATATTGCGGCACGCCGCCGGAACATCTGCTGTTCGCGCTGCGCGAGGCCCTCGATATGGTGCTCACCGAAGGCCTTGGGCAGATCCATCGCCGGCATGCCCACCTGGCCGCGGCGGTGCGTGGCGCGGTCGCCCGCTGGGCCGAGGGCGGCGCCCTGGCGTTCAACATCCGCGCCGCGGAAGAGCGCTCGAATGCGGTTACCACGGTGCTGATGAACGACGGCTTCCCTCCCGACCCCCTCCTCGCCTATTGCCGGGATAAATGCGCGGTCACGCTGGGTATCGGGATTGGCGATCTCAACGGCCGCGCGTTTCGAATCGCCCATATGGGCTATGTCAACGCGCCGATGATCCTGGGCACCTTGGGCGTGGTCGAAATGGCGCTGGCCGCGTTGGACTTGCCTCATGAGCCGGGTGGCGTGCAGGCGGCAGTCGATGTGCTCGCCCGTTCGGTACCGGCCTGAGGCCGCCGGGAGTATCGGCGGCAATTTCCGCCCTTCCAGCTATGACTCCCCTTCGATCCTGATTTTTGCTAGAGTTCCGGCGGGTGTCGGATATGCGCGCGTCATTCCGTTCGGAGGGTAGGGCGATGACCATCACGTTGGCGAGAATTCGTGCCGCTGCCGCGGTCGGGTTGGCGGCCGGATTGCTGCTATGCGGGCCGGCTTGGTCCCAGGACGCCGACGACGGGACGGACGATCCGCTCGAGCCCGTCAATCGGGTCGTCTCCGGTTTCAACTCGATCTTTCGCAGCCTGCTTCTCGACCCGCTGGTCGACGGCTATCAGGCGGTGACGCCGGAGTTCATCCAGGAAGGCCTGTCCAACGCCACGTCCAATCTGACCGAGCCGGTGACCATCGGCAGCAGCCTGATCCAGGGCGACTTCGAAAACGCCGGCACGGCGACCGAACGGTTCATCGTCAATTCGACCATCGGCGTCGGCGGCCTGGCGGATCCGGCCAGCGACATGGGCCTGGAGCGGAGGCAGGAGGATTTGGGTCAGGCCTTGGCCGCGCACGGGGTCGAGGCCGGTCCCCATGTCGTGCTGCCGATCTTGGGGCCGACCAATTTTCGCGACGCCGTCGGCAACTTGGCCACCGGTCTGGTCAATCCGCTACCTCTGGCCGGCACTGCGGCATCCGGTGTCATCACCTATTCCGACAATCAGGACGCGCTCAACGCCCTGACCACGAATTCCCTCGATCCCTACGTGACCGAGCGCGAGGCCTATGAGCAGCACCGGCGCTTTCAGGTGCTCAATGGCGAAATACCCGAATCCGATTTCGCCGTGTTCGAGGAGTTCGAGGATTTCGACGACGACGAGGATTTCATTCTCGCCGACGAGTAGGCCCGGCCGTCAGCCGAACGAGGCCAGATAAGTCTCGGCCAATCCGCAGGTGCCGTCGGCGAACGGGGCACCCATCTGCCTGGCCAGGTCGGTGTCCGAATGGGAGCCGATCCAGGCGAGAAGCAGCAGGCGCCGAAGCATCACGAAGGTTGGGATTTCGGCTGCTTCGGTGGTGCTTAGGGATTCGCGCCGGCGATAGCCTTCGAGCCAGGCGGCGATCAGGTCGGAGGCGTCGGGCCGATCCTCGATAAAGCTCAGCGCCGCCGCGCAATCATAGAGATACCAGCCGAAGCCGCAGTCGTCGAAATCGATGACCCAGATCCGGCCCTCGGCGACCAACAGGTTGGCGAGGCGAATGTCGGCGTGGATGAGGCCGAACCGATCCGGTCCCTTGCCAAAGGATTCGAGCCTCCGGCGCAGGGTCGCGGACAGCCGTTCCAGCAACGCCCGCCGGTCGGGGGTCAATCCCAAGCCGTCCTGCCATCGGCCCCAGTGCGGGCGCGCGCCGAGCGCCGTGTCGTGATCCCAGGTCAGCCGCTCGAATGCGGCCGGGCGGGTCCAGCCACGGGCATGGCGATGCATCCGGGCCGAAATTTCGCCGAGCTCGACGAAGTGATCGGCCAACGCCGACGGGTCGGGCTCGGTCCCTTCGATCCATTCGAACAACACGCAATGGACGGGGCGCGACTGGTCATCCGAAGCGATGTCTTGGATCAGCTCGCCGTCACGACCCGGGACCGGAACCGAGGTGAGCACGCCGGAGTCGCGGCGAAGCGCGGTCATCCAGGCGAGCTCCGAAGCGATGCCCAGAGTGCTGTGATAACCCGAACGGTGAAGCCTGAGCGCCCAGCGCCCGCCGGTGTCCGGATCATCCACCCGGAAGGTCGTGTTTTCCGACCGGTTGACGATCATGGCGCTACAGCCGGGCGGCAGGTCCCAGCGCCTGAGCGCGGCCGCCGTCGCTTGATCGATGTCCATTTTCATGGCCGCGCGGGAAACCCGCTCGGGCCCAGGAGCGACGGCAGGATCGGCTGAATCCAGCCGATCCAGTCACACAGCATCGGCCGGGTCTCGCGCGGGTCGATGACATCGTGAATCGCGAATGAATCGGCGCGGGGGAACGGCGCCTGGCCGACCGCCAGGCGTTGTTCGATCTCGCGCTGCCTGGCTTCCGGGTCTTCCGCCGCCTCGATCTCGCGGCGATACGCGACTTCCACACCGCCCTCCACCGGCAGCGCCCCGGTCTCGGCCGACGGCCAGGCCAACACATAGCCGTCGGGGCCGTAATGGGCGGCCTGGGCGACGCCGAACGAGCGGCGCACCATGACCGATGCCCAGGGCACGGAGCTGAGCGCGACGGTGAGCACGGTCGCGGTGCCGAAGCGGATGGTGCCGGCTTGCTCGGCGGCGGCGCCGATCATGAAACCGGGCTCGTCGACGAAACTCACGATCGGCAGATGAAAGGTTTCGCACAGTTCGACGAAGCGGCGCACCTTGTGGGCGCCGTCGGCGGTCATGGCGCCGGCCAGATAGCCGCAGTCATTGGCGAGCACGCCGACCGGCTGGCCATCGAGCCGGGCGAGGCCGGTGATCTGGCCGCGGCCGTAGCCGGCGCCGATTTCCATCATCGTATCCCGGTCCAGCACCAGCTCCAGCAGGCGGCGCATGTCGTAGAGCCGGCGCCGGTTGCGGGGCACGATTTCGAGCAGGTCCTGCGCGCGCCGATCGGGCGGATCGGCGCTGTCCGCCGTCGGCGCCAGCTCCCAGACATTGCTGGGAAGGTAGCTCAGGAACCGGCGAATCTGGGCCAAGGCGTCGGTCTCGTCGTCGGCGGCGTTGTCGATGACGCCGTTGGTCGTGTGAATCGCGGCGCCGCCCAACTCCTCCTTGGTCTTGCGTTCGCCGAGCGCGCGCCGGACCACCGCCGGCCCGGCGATCAGCACCTGCGCATCGGCGCGCGACATGACCGAGAAATGGGCGGCGACCAGGCGCGCGGCGGGCAACCCCGCGACCGGGCCGAGCGCGGCCGTGGCGACCGGCACCGCCGCCATCGCCTCGGCCACCGAGCGGAACCGGTGGGGCTCGTAGACCGGCGTGCCAACGGTCTTCGAGCCGGTGCCGCCGACGCTGCCGCCGGCGCCCTCGTGGAGGCGAATCAGCGGCACCCGGTGGCGGCAGGCGAGCAACTCGGCATAGATGCTCTTGCGCAGGCCGGCCGCGTTGGGCGAGCCGCCCTTGACCGTGAAGTCCTCGCCGCCGACCACGCACCGGCGGCCATCGATGGTCCCGAAACCGAGCACGAAATTGGCCGGGGTGAGGGATTCGAGGCGGCCGTCCACGTCCCGCTCGGCGCCGCCCGCGCCCGGTCCCATCTCACGGAACGAGCCGGCGTCGAGCAAGGTCCCGATCCGCTCGCGGACGGTCGAGCGGCCCTTGCCGTGCTGATAGGCGACGCTTTCGGTGCCGCCCATGGCGGCGGCCATGGCCCGCTGTTCGGCGATCCTGTCGACTTCCGGTTTCCAGCTCATGCCCCACCCTCTTCGATTCGGCCGGTATCTGTAGCGTCATCCGGCGGTCGCGCCAACCGTGGCGGGGGCGAAATTGACTGGACGGGACTGGAAGCCAATGATGGCGCCACAAACAGGGAGGTCGGGGATGAAGCCGGACAGCAAATGCGCCCTGGTCACCGGCGGCCCGTCGGGCATCGGGCCCGCCATCGCGGGCAAGTTCTCGGCCCAGGGCGCTTGGGTCGCGGTCCTGGCCAGCACCGAAGCCGCCAAGGCGCAATCGGTGGTCGCGGACATCGAGGCCGCCGGCGGCGCGGTGACGTCGCCGCCTCCGATGTGCGACCCGATCCTCAAACCGGGCGCGACGGTGGTCTCATATTCCTCCGGCGGCGCCGGCTACGGTCCGCCCATCGGGCGTGCCGCCGAACAGGTGATGGAGGATGAGCGCGAGGGCACCGTCAGTCGGGACAAGGCGCGGGATGTCTACGGGGTGGCGATCACGGACGTGGGTGAAATCGACGCCGCGGCAACCGGACGTTTGCGATCGCGATGATTCTTCGTGCCGTGTTGGTCGCGGTCGTGGCACTGTGCCAGATGCGGGCGGTCGCCGCCGAGCCGGCGCCGCCGCTGGTCGATGTCGCCTGGCTGGGAGCGAATCTGTGCGCGCCGGATCTGATGGTTCTGGATGTGCGCCGGTCGCGCAACGATTATCTGGTCGCCCACATCCCGTGCGCGGTTCACACCAATTATTACGAGGACGGTTGGCGCATACGCCGGCAGGGCATCGCCCATATGATTCCGCCTCCAGCCGCATTGGAGCGCTTGATCGGCGGCCTCGGCATCGGCAACGGCAGCCAGGTCGTGATCTACGCCTCGGGCACCGGCCCATTCGACGCGGCCGAGACCACCAGCATCTATTTCACCTTTCGGTATCTGGGCCATGACGCGGTATCGATTCTGGACGGCGGCCTGCCGGCATGGATGGCCGATTGGGAGAACGATTTCGACGTGGGCGCGGTCTCCCCCGAGCCGCGCGACTTCACCGCCGCGCCTCGGCCCCGAATGCTGGCCGGGCGCGACGATGTCCTGGCGGCCTCGGCGGGCGCCGTTCCGCTGGTCGATATGCGCAGCCACGACATGTATCTCGGCATCAACCGCGCCGAGGTCCTGGTCCGCCCCGGCACCATTCCTGGCGCCCTCAACCTGCCGATGTCCTGGATCACCGTCAACGACAGCCTTTATTTTCGCGCCGCCGATCAGCTCGAAGCGCTGTTCGCCGCGGCCGGTGCCCCAGCCCGCCAACCCATGATTCTATTCTGCAACGCCGGCCTGGAAAGCTCCCTCGGCTGGTTCGCCGCCCACGCGCTGTTGGGAAACAGGGGAGTCCGTCTCTATGACGGCTCGCTGGCCGAATGGTCCGCCGATCCGACACTGCCGATGACGGTCAAGGTGCCGCTGCCGTGATCACGCCAATCGATCACATCGACGGCGGGACCAGCACCGATTTCGAGGCCACGTGCCAAACCCCATCGGCGGTGCGCGCGGCGGTGTGGACCGGCGTCGACATCTCGAGCCGAATATTGAGCCCGACCGATTCGAGCCGCTCGTGGGGATGAATGCGGACGACCTGTTGGATCGGATTGTTTTCAGCGATCACCACCAGCTCCTCGATCCGCCCCAGATCGGCGCCCAGTTTGACGATCACCGGAACCTGGAAGCTCTGCTCAACCTTGTCCGGAGTCATCAGGCGCAAGGTTTGATCGAACCGCACCTCGCCGCCCGGCAAGTACTGCTCGCGCAGGTCTTCCCAGCCGGGCGATGGCGCGCCGTCCGCCGCCGCCCCGATTCCGGTCAGACAAATGGCCGCCGCAATCCAAATCCGCCTCATGGTTCCAATCCTTTACAGCCGCACCGAGCGGCGGCCGTGACCCGATCGTAAGTCACACCCTCGCGCCTGGCAAAGCGCGCCGATCCAGATTTGAATCTTTGACAGGGCGATCCCCGGTCCCTAATCTTTTTCGCAGTCCGGTGGCGGAGTCCGATTTTCGCCAGCTCGCGGTGAGTAGCGGGCGCCGGTCAGGGCGACGTCGACAACGATGACCCAAGGGGTCCACCGCATAGGAGGGAAAGCGATGGAATTCAATCACCTCAATGATTCCAAGGATATGGCCAAGGACGGGACCGATTCGGCCAATCCCTACGAGTATGGCACCCAGTGTTTCTCATCGGGAAATATGGGCAAGCAGGTTCGGGAGCGGATGGAAAATATGGCCAACCACACCGAACTCAACCGGCGGAATTTCTTCAAATCCGCCTGCGGCTTCGCCGGCGCCATGCTCGCCGTCAACTATGCGACCGGGATGAAGTTCTTCAATGTCAGCGAAGCCGAGGCCCAGGAAGTCGCCGCCCATGAGGAAGTCAAGCAGACCCTCAAGGGCAAGACCGGCTTCGTGGTCGATCAGCACACCCACATCTGCACCCGCGCCGAGGGCTACATCAAGGGCGTCAATACCACCGAGAAGGGCATGTGGTTCGTCGATCTGCTCGACGGCCTGGGCAAGGCGATGGGCATGCCCGGCGGCACCTCGGACATGAATGTCGAGAACTTCGGCAAGCTCCTGCTCGATGGCAGCGACACCGATGTCGCGATCTTCAACCCGTTCGGGTTCCGCGAGGATTACGGCGGGAAGGACATGATCCCGATCGAGGAGCAGGTCGAGGTGCGCAAGGCTCATCCGACCCGGACGATCATGATGGGCGGCGGCCTGACCCCGAATCAGGGCGTTCAGGAGACCCTCGACCGGCTCGAAATGTTCGTCAAGGACTACTCGATTTCCGGGCTCAAGCTGTACACCTTCGACTCGACCCCGCAAAAAGGTTGGTGGTTCGACGACGAGAAGCGCGCCTATCCGATTTGGGAGCGCTGCCGGGAGTTGGGAATCAAGAACATCGGCTGCCACAAGGGCATTCCGTTCGCCCAGTTCATGGCCCGTTACGCCCATGTCGAGGATTTCGACAAGGCCTGCGACGACTTCCAAGATATGAACTTCATCGCCTTCCATTCGGCTTGGCCGTATCACGGCGAGCTCGGGGCGTTGAAGGGCTTCAAGCCGCAGCGGACCAACTTGTACAGCGAACTCGGCTCGACCTTCGCCGCGACCGTCTCGGGCCGGCCGCTCGAGTGCGCCCACGTGCTCGGCACCTTGATCCGCGATCTTGGCGAGGACTATGTGATGTGGGGCACGGATTCGCTTCTGTGGGGCAACCCGCAGTGGCAGATCGACGCTTTCCGGCGGTTCCAGATTCCGGACGAGTTGGTCGAGGGCCACGGCTATCCGCAGTTGACCGACGAGATCAAGGCCAAGATTCTCGGCGGCAACGCGGCCCGGCTTTGGGAACTCGAAACCGCGACCAACGAACTGGGCCAGCCGACCGCACGGGTCAAGGTCTAGGCGTCAACTTCATTGGCACGACGGCCGGGGCCCATCGCCCCGGCCGTCGCTGCGTTTGGGACGGTGCCATGCCCACATATGATTACAAGTGCGAGCCGTGCCGGATGATCTACATGGTCCGCCACGGCATGAAGGAGAGTCCCGAGATCACCTGTCCCAAATGCGATGGCGGGACCGAACGCATGATCTCCGCGCCCAATCTCAATCTCGATAATTTCACCAGCCCGACCGAGGCCAAATACGCCGGGATGTCGAAGACCGAGGAGATCGCGCGCGAGAAGGAACTTCAGAAAGTTTATGAGACCATCTGGTTGCCGGAACCAGTGACGGACAAACCGTGGGACGACTGACCCGAGGCGGGTGCGCCGGAGCCCGGTTCGTGGGCCTGGAAATATCAGGCGCGCGGTTCAAAATCGAATCCCGGTGGACTACACTGGGCGGTTAAGGGGAGGGCTCGGCGAGGGTCTGGTCTCGGCGGTCCCTCCGGGACAAGGGACGTCGGCGGTTGCCGGCGGCAAGGGAGGCTGAGATGGGCAAACTGTTCTCAACCATTGGCGCGGTTGCGCTGGCGGCGATTTGGGCCGCGGGCACCGCCGGGGCCGGCGATTATCTGATCGCGGCCAGCAAACCAAACAAGGTCTTCTTGATCGACGCCGCCGCGCGCCGCGTGGTGCGCGATTGTGACATACCCGGACGCGGATCGCCGCTGACCGTATCGCCGACCACGGATGGAAAAATCGCCTACATCGTCACCAACGGCTGGGGCGAGATTTCTGGCATCGAGCTCGATACCTGTCGCGAGGTGTTTCACGCCAATATGTCGGTGGGCAACATTCGCGGCCGGATCATCGGCGCCATGACTGTCAGCCGTGACGGCAACTGGATTT
>CAJWQN010000025.1 GCA_913045505.1 uncultured Rhodospirillaceae bacterium
CCGGAACGCGGTCTGCTACGAGAACGTGATCGGACGGGTCCGTGGGATCGTCGCCGACGGCCATGTCAATCTGGTCGAAACCCTGGCCGAACGGATCGCCGACGCGCTATGCGCCGAATTGCCGATCGAGCGTCTGCGGGTGCGGGTCTGCAAGCTCGACGCCTTCGACCACGTCGAATCGGTGGGCGCGGAAATCGAACGGCGCCTCGAGCCGGCGCGCCCGGCGCGGGCCGCCGGGCGGTTGCGCGCCATCGCCGAGTAGGACGGTCCCGGCGGCTACTCCGCCGCTTCCAGGGCCTGGTACATGGTCACGAACTCTTCCGCCGCGGTCGGATGGATACCGATGGTGGCGTCGAACTGGGCCTTGGTGGCGTCGCATTTGAGGGCGATGGCGACGCCCTGAATGATCTCGGCGGCATCGTCGCCGACCATGTGGCAGCCGACCACCCGGTCGGTGTCGGCATCCACGATCAGTTTCATCATGGTCCGACCCTGGTTGCCACTAAGCGTGGCCTTGAGCGGACGGAAGGCCGAGCGGTAGACGGCAACTTCGCCATAACGCTCCCGCGCCGCCGCCTCGGTCAGCCCGACCGTGCCGATCGGCGGTTGGCTGAACACCGCGCTCGGGATGTCGGCGTAGTCGACGGTCCGGGGATTGTCGTTGTACAGGGTTTCGACCAGTGCCCGGCCCTCGGTGATCGCCACCGGGGTCAGGTTGACCCGATCGGTGCAGTCGCCGACCGCGTAGATGTTGGGCACCGTCGTCCGCGACCATTCATCGACCATCACCGCGCCGTTGGGGCGCAATTCGACGCCCGCCTCCTCGAGCCCGATACCGCTGGTGTTGGGCACCCGCCCCATGGCGCAGAGCACCGCGTCGGCCGGGATATCGGTGCCGTCGGAGCATGTGACGACCAAGCCATTGCGATCCGGGCGGATACCGTCGATGGTGCAGCCGGCCCTGATATCGATACCCTGGCCCCGCATCTCGGCCTCCAGGTGCTCGCGAACGTCCTCGTCGAACCCGCGAAGAATATGGTCGGCGCGGATGATCTCGGTCACCTGGGCGCCGAGATGGCGAAAAATGCCGCAAAACTCGACCGCGATATAGCCACCCCCGCCGACCACCACCCGCTCGGGAAAGGTGGCCAGGTCGAGCGCCTCGGTCGAGGTGATGGCATGCTCGATGCCGGGAATGGCGGGCCGTGACGGCCAGCCGCCGGTGGCGATGAGGATGGTCTCGGCGGTGGCGCGCCGCGGCCCCGAGGCGGTCTCAATCTCGACCGTATGGGCATCGATCAGGCGGCCCCGGCCCGGCACCAGCTCGACCCCGGCATCGGCCAGCATCTTGTTGTAGATGCCGTTGAGGCGCGCGAGTTCGGTGTTCTTGTTGGCGATCAGGGTCGGCCAGTCGAAGCGGGTCTCGGGGATCGACCAGCCGTAGTTGGCGGCATCCTCGATTTCGCCCGAAACATGGGCGGCATAGACCAGCAGCTTTTTCGGAATGCAGCCCCTCAGCACGCAGGTGCCGCCGGCCCGATCCTCCTCGCAGATCGCGGCCCGGGCCCCATGGGCGCCGGCGCGGCGGGTCGCCGCCACCCCGCCGGAGCCGGCGCCGATGGTCAGCAGATCGAAATCATGGTCGGTCATCGATTTGCCGTCAAAGTGTCACTCACGAGGTCAGGCTACCCATGCACATGTATTTGACCTCCATGAATTCGTCGAGACCCTGGCGGGCGCCTTCGCGGCCGATGCCGGATTTCTTGATCCCGCCGAAGGGAGCGACCTCGGTCGAGATGATGCCCGCGTCGATGCCGACGATGGTCGCGCCGGGCTCGGCGTCGCACCGGACGCCGTCGATAGAGCATTGGGCGCGGAGCAGGCTCCTGTCGTTGAGCTGCATGAGAGCATCCCTGGGATGAAATGCACCGGCGAGGCGCCGGATTTGACCGTCAGTATAATGCGCACGCGCGCACGGGCAATCGGCTGATCGGCGCCGCAACAAACTTGGCGCGGCGTCCTTGAACCGTAGTCACCGATCGTGAAATGATCGGGCCATGAGGCCGATCCTCGAATGTCACGAGGCGGGCGGGGGCGCCGCGGTGGCAATCCCGGCCGGCCTCCGCCATGCCGCCCGCGTCGGCTTGGCCGCGTTCGTGCTCGGGGCGGCGGGTCTCGGCGCCGGCGCGACGGCGGCCGCCGATGAGGCCCCGCTCAAGCTCGGGATCGTGACCTTCCTGTCGGGGCCGGCGGCGGGGCCGTTCGGGATTCCGGCCGCGGACGCCGCCCGACTGATCGTCGATGCGATCAACGAGGGCGCCCTGCCGGCGCCCTATGACAGCCCCGGAATCGCCGGCGTGCCGATCGAGGCCATCGTCATCGACGAGGCCGGCGGCACCACCAAGCAGGTCACCGAGTTCCGCAATCTGGCGCTCAGGCGCGGTGTCGACGCGGTGGTCGGCTACATCTCGAGCGGCAGTTGCCTCGGCGTCGCGCCGGTGGCCGAGGAACTGAAGCTGTTGACGATCCTGTTCGAATGCGGCACCCCGCGGATCTTCGAGGAACGCGCCTACCGCTACGTGTTCCGCACCCGCGCCCACGGCACCATGGACGGGGTCGCCGCCGCCCGCTACGTCGATGACCGAATCTCCGACCTCCGCACCTATGCCGGGATTAACCAGAACTACGCCTGGGGCCAAGATTCATGGCGCGATTTCGCCCTGGCGATGGCGGCGTTGGACGGCACCCGGACGGTGACCACCGCGCAGTTCCCGAAGCTGTTCGCCGGCCAGTACAACGCCGAGATTTCGGCGCTGATGGTCAATTCCGCCGATGTGGTTCACACCAGCCTGTGGGGCGGCGATCTGGAATCCTTCCTGCTCCAGGCCGGGGCGCGGGGGCTGCCCGAGCGCGCCGCGCTGGTGCTGACCACCGGCGAGCATCTGATGTACAGCTTCGCCGGCCAGATGCCCGAGGGCGTGATTCTCGGCGCCCGTGGCCCCTATGGCGACTTCGCCCGGCCGACCCCGCTCAACGCTTGGTTCCGCGACGCCTACCTAGGCGCCTTCGCGACCCCGCCGGTGTTTCCGGCCTATGACATGGCGACCGCGATCCTGGGCCTCAAGGTCGCCACCGAGAAGGCCGCGGCGGCGGCCGGCGGGACCGGGCGGCCAGAGGTGGAAGCGGTGATCGATGCCTTCGAATATCTCGACTACGAGGCGTTCGGCACCACGGTCCGGATGCCGCTCGGGGGCGGCCACCAGGCGGTCACCGAAACCGCCTATGGCCGCCTCACCACCGACCCCGAGACCGGCGCGCCGCGCCTGATCGACGTGACCCGCTACCCGGCTGACTGCGTCAACCCGCCCGCCGGCACCACCAGCGTCGCCTGGATCCAGGCCGGCATGCCCGGCGCCCGCTGCGAGTGACCGGCCCGTCCCCACCGCCAGCATCGCCAACCTGCATCGCCCCCGCATCCATCACCCCAATCCAAACCACCAAACAATGGTGTCATTGTGAGAAATGGGGTCATGTGAGAAATGGGGTCATTGTATTTTATTACCGTTTTCCAACCGAACCTCGGCTCGCCCGGGATGCGAACACGGGCCATGGAACAGCGGCGTCACGAAAGGGGTCATCGTGTTGATTGCCGCTGGTCGCATCGACCGTGCGGGGGCGGGGGCCGACATCCGACGCGCGCCGCCCCCGCCGGCGGTCATTCGGCGTCATGGAAGATCCCGCCGAGGGTGATGCGTTCGCCTTCGGCGGTCCTGCTCACCCCATGGCGGATCGTCACGCGCGGCATGCCGCGCCGGTCCGGTCCCGGGCGCTCATGGACCGGGAAGATCACCGCCTCTCCCCGGTCGACCTCGATCGCCTCGCCCCGGGCCAGATCGGCCTCCGCCGCCGGCCAATCGACCTCACCGATCCGGCCCTGGACATCGCATCACTCCATGGCCGGCCACCTTGCATCAACCCGGCCCACCGTCGCGCTCTCGTTTTGGCCCGAAATTCCAACGCCGCAATTTCAGGATCAGGTCTTGCGTCTTGTGAGGGGCGGCGCTTCGGCCTGCCCCAGCCCTACCGGTTCGTGCCCAGGAACCCGAACAGGTGGCCGGCGATCTTGCGGATTTGGATTTCCTCGGCGCCTTCGGTGATGCGGTAGCGGCGGTGGTGGCGGTAGATGTGCTCGAACGGCTTGGCGCGGGTGTAGCCGATGCCGCCATGGACCTGCATCGCCTGGTCGGCGGCATCGCAGACCAGGCGGTTGGCGCGGTAGTTGGCCATCGACACCTGATCGGTCACCGCCATGTGATCCTCGCGATCCAGATGCCAGGCGGTCTTGTAGACCAGATTGCGGACCAGCGCGCAGTCGGTATGGAGTTCGGCCAGGGGGAACTGGATCGCCTGATTGGTAGCCAGCGGCTTGCCCCAGGTCACCCGTGAGCGCGCGTAGGCGACGCTTTCGTCGATACAGTACTGGGCGGCGCCGAGGCTGGAGGCGGCCTGGCGGATGCGGTTCTCGTGCAGGAAATGCTGGGCGAGCGCCAGGCCCTCCCCTTCGCGGTGGAGCAGCGCGGTCTCGGGCACCCGGACATCTCTGAGCGTCACCTCGGCATGATCGCTCGGCATGTTGAAGGTCCAATGCATGTAATCGACCGAAAAACCGGGGGTGTCGGTCGGGACCAGAAAGGCCGAGATGCCGAGCGCCTTGCCTGGCGCGCCCGAGGTGCGGGCGAAGATGATGTCGTGGGTGGCGTTGTGAAGCCCGGTGTTGAACCGCTTGGCGCCGTTCAGCACCCAGTCCGAGCCGTCGCGCGCCGCGCGGGTGTCCAGATAGGTGGCGTCGGAGCCGTGGTCGGGCTCGGTCAGGCCGAAGCCGACCCGGGCGGCGCCGGTGATCATGGCCTCGATCAGCTCGCCTTTCTGGGCCTCGGTGCCGAAGGCATGGATCATGTGAACGATCGGAAAATTGCCGACGATGGAGGATTCGTTCTGAAGATCGTTGTGGAGGCCCAGGCCCTTGGCGGCCAGATGCTCGCGAATGATCGCCATGGCGAGGTTGGAGCCCCCGGCGCCGCCGAGCGCCTCGGGCAGCGCGTAGCGAAGATGGCCGGCGGCGTCGGCGCGCCGGCGCATTTCGGCCAGCAAGTCCTCCCAGGCCGCGCTCGGGATGCCGTCGGCCGCCCAATCGGTCCGGGCATGCTCGCGCCGGTGGTCGAAATACTGCCTGTTGGCCGCCTCGAGCGGTTTGATCTCGGCCTCGATAAAAGCGTCCAACTCGTCGAGCTTGGCCTGGATATGGTCGGGAATCGTGAAGTCCATGGTCATCGCCTGCCGGCAAGGAGTGGTGGGGATACGAGACTCTAATCGGGGTTCGCCGGAGCTTGGAGCTTGAGTCCGAGTTGGCGAACGCCGGCCAGATAATAGGCCACGAGGGTGTCGATAAGGGCGGTCATGGTCTCGGACTTGTCGATCTTGCCGGCGAAGCCGAGGGTGGAGATGCCGTAGAGCGCGGCCCAGAGAACCCGCGCCGAATGAAGCCGTTCGGACTCGGTTCCGGACGGAAACAATGGTGCCAGCGCCGCCTCGGCGAGGCCGAGCAGAGCCGTCACCTTGGCCTCCAACCAGTCCGGCGGGTCCTGTCCATTGGGTTGGCTGTGGTCGAGCACCACGCCCCACAGGTTCGGGTGCGCGGCCACATAGGCGATATAGCGGCGCGCCAGGGCCCGCAGCATTTCTTCGGGCGTTTGCTCGGGCATTTGCTCGGGCATTTGCTCGGGCGCCTGCTGGGGCGGTTGTTGGGGCGTCCGATCGAGCGGCCGAACCGTCGCCGCGCGGGCACAGGATTGGTAAAGCGATTCGAGGGTCTCGGCGTTGAGATGGTTGACCAGGTCGTCGCTGTTGGCGAAGACGTTGTAGAGGGTGCCGACGGAATAGCCGATTCGGTTGGCGATCTTACGCGTGGTAAGGCCGCGCAGTCCCTCGCGCTCGGCGATATCGCGCGCCGCCGCCAGGATCATCGCTCGAAGCTCGTCGCGACTGTGATCCGATCGTCGCCCCACCGGCCGCTCCTCGATAGCGTCGTTTCCGGATTTCCGATCAAAAATCTATTGAACGACGATCAAATTCAACATATTTTAATTGAGCGTTGCTCAATTACGGCCGGATGACGGCGCCCGGCCCAGCCAAGTGCTGACTACCAAACTCGAGGTTCCCTTGGGCCATGACTCCGGGCTTCGGCGGATGGGAGGAGTTGGGGATGAAGTGGATACGAAGCGCGGTGCCTCGAAATTCGCGAGGCGAGACGAAGCGGTTGCGCAACGACGCCGGGCGAAGCCGTGAAGGGCAGGGGACATTCGACGGACTCCGAATCTCTTGCCGGCGGCGAGGTTCGCGCCGGGCGCGTTGGTAATGGGTTTCCCGGGCCTTGTTTGCGCGGCGCTCTTGTTTGGTTTTCATGGGGGCACCGCCGATCGCCAACGAGTTCGTTGCCGTGTCCGTGACAGCCATCTTTCGGGACCGTACCCGGTTCCGGGGAGTCACTGTGCCGGCGGGTATCGGCCGACCATTCTTCCCGAGCTGGGCCTGCGATGCCGGAACTTGATCTTTTCAATAATCCTTGAATAATTGAAGCATGGATGACGCGGAGGCCATCGGGGCCTTGTCGGCGCTGGCCCAAGGCCATCGGCTCAACGTGTTCCGTATGCTGGTGCGCGAAAGTCCCGCCGCGCTCACCGCCGGCCAGATCGCGGACCGCGCCGGGCTCGCGCCCTCGGCGCTGTCGTTTCATCTCGCCCGTCTGGAGCGGGCCGGCCTGATCCGGTCCTGGCGGGTCACGCGCCATATCCATTACGCGATCGCGGTCGAGGGCATGCGCCGCCTGCTCGCCTTCCTGACCGAGGATTGCTGCCACGGCCGGCCCGACATGTGCGGGATCGGACCTGCGCGACAACCGCAAGCGACGGAAGAGACCATGAGCACGCGCCCGTTCAACGTGATGTTCCTGTGCACGGGGAATTCCGCCCGATCAATCATCGCCGAATGCATCCTGAATCGCATCGGTGGCGGCAGGTTCACCGCCCACAGCGCCGGCAGCCAGCCGCGCGGCACGGTGCATCCCCTGGCGCTCGATCTGTTGAGGAACACGAACCACGACATCGGCCCGTTGCGGTCGAAAAGCTGGGATGAATTCACCGGCGCGAACGCGCCAAACCTCGATTTCGTGATCACCCTGTGCGACAGCGCCGCCCGCGAGCCTTGCCCGGCCTGGCCCGGCCAGCCGATGACCGCCCATTGGGGGCTGCCCGACCCGGCGGCGGCCGCGGGCAGCGAGGCCGAGCGCTCGGCCGCCTTCGCCGAGACCTATCGCATGCTCGAGAACCGGATCAGCCTCTTGGTCAACCTGCCGATCGGCGCGCTGGACAAACTCTCGCTCCAGGCACGGCTGGACGCGATCGGCGGCGAGCGCACATCCAAAACTTGATCAACAAATGAGATAAAACATGCAACAATTTGATTTATCACGAAAATTAAGCGTCGAATTGGTCGGCACGGCGATGCTTCTGGCGGTGGTCGTGGGCTCCGGCATCATGGGCGAGCGACTGGCCGGGGGCAACGTGGCCTTGGCCCTGCTCGGCAACACCCTGGCCACCGGCGCTATTCTGGTGGTCCTGATTCTGGCGTTCGGGCCGATCTCCGGCGGCCATTTCAACCCGGCCGTGACCGCCGCGTTCCTGCTCAGGCGCGAGATTTCGGTCGCCGACGCCGCCCTCTACGTCCTCGCCCAGATCGCGGGCGGGCTGATCGGCATGGTCGCGGCCCATCTGATGTTCGAGGAGCCGCTGATCCAAATCTCGACCCACGGGCGCACCGGACCCGGCCAGTGGCTGGCCGAAGTGATCGCCACCTTCGGCCTGGTCGCCGCAATCCTGGGCACGCTCCGTTGGCGACCCGAGGCGGTGGCTTACGCGGTCGGCCTGTTCATCACCGCCGGCTACTGGTTCACTGCCTCGACCTCGTTCGCCAATCCGGCGGTGACCATCGCCCGCTCGTTCACGGACACGTTCTCAGGAATCGCGCCGGGCCACGCCCCGGCCTTCATCGCCGCCCAGTTTGTGGGCGCGGTTGTGGCGACAGCTCTGTTCACCTGGCTGCTCAGCCCCGCGAGGGCGCCCGAAGCCGCCGAGTAAGACCGGCGGCAAAGTCCGGTTGGGGGTGCATCGAGGCGCGTTCTGCCGCATATTGTGCGCCGAATCGAACCCACCAGCAGGAGTCGACAATTCCCATGGCGGCGAAGTCCTCACCTCCCACCTCGGCACAATTTCTGCCCGACGCCAAACCGGTCGCGCCGGTTTCGGTGCTGGCCGAGACCGGCAAGCTCAATCGCG
This sequence comes from uncultured Rhodospirillaceae bacterium, assembly GCA_913045505.1. Taxonomy (GTDB): domain Bacteria; phylum Pseudomonadota; class Alphaproteobacteria; order UBA7887; family UBA7887; genus CAJWQN01. The sequence goes on from CAJWQN010000025.1 coordinate 8,391, forward strand.
GCGCCAAGCCCGGCATGACCAAGACGGCGGTGCTGGAAGCGCTGCGTCTGATGATGCTGGGTCGCGCCTTCGACACCAAATGCCTGAGCCTCCAGCGCCAGGGCAAGCTCGGCACCTTCGCGCCGATCTTCGGCCAGGAAGCGACCCTGGTCGGCACCGCCATGGCGCTGGACCCGGCCCATGATTGGGTCGTGCCCCAATATCGCGAGCTGCCGGCGATCATCCGCCAAGGCCAGCCCATGGAGCGCATCGCCCTCTATCGCCAGGGCCACCCGGACGGCGGAATCATTGCCGAAGGTGTCAACGTCATGGCGACCCAGGTGTCGCTGGCGGCCCAGATTCCGCACGCCGTCGGTCTCGCCTGGGGCCTCAAGATGCAGAATCGCCCGGGTGTGGTCGCGGTCTATTTCGGCGATGGCGCGTCATCGGAGGGGGATTTTCACGAATCCTGCAATCTGGCCGGGGTGGTCGAGGCACCGGTGATCTTCGTGTTGCAGAACAATGGCTGGGCGATCTCGACCCCGCGCGACATCCAAAGCGGCGCCACCGACCTGGCCGCACGCGCGCCCGGCTACGGCTTTCCCGGGGTCTCGGTGGACGGCAACGATTTGTTCGCGGTCCACAAGGTGACCGCGGAGGCGGTGACGCGGGCGCGAGCCGGCCTCGGCCCGACCCTGATCGAGGCCCATTGCTTCCGCATGGGGCCCCATACCACCGCCGACGACCCGACCCGCTATGTCGATCCGGCCGACCTCGAGCGTTGGGCCAAGCGCGACCCGATCGACCGGGTCCAGAAATATCTGGCCGCCGAGGGCAACTGGGACAAGGCGACCGAGGAGACCTGGGAGCAGGATATCGCGGCCGAGGTCGAGGCCGCGTTCGAAGCCGCCTCCGCCCATCCGCGCGCCGGACCGGAAGCCATTTACGAGCATGTTTACGCCGAGCCCACGCCGACGATCATCCGCCAGCGTGACGCTCATCTGGGCGGCCAATAGGAGACCCGGTCATGGCTGAAATGAACATGGTCGAAGCGATCCGAAGCGCGCTCAAATTGGAAATGGAGCGCGACGAGCGGGTCATCGTGATGGGTGAGGACGTGGGCCATCTGGGCGGGGTGTTCCGCGCCACCGACGGCCTCCAACAGTTCTTCGGCTCCTCGCGCGTGATCGACACCCCCTTGGCCGAAAGCGTGATCGCCGGCTCCGCCCTGGGCCTCGCCATCACCGGCATGGTGCCCGTGATCGAGATGCAGTTTCTGGGCTTCACCCAGCAGGCGTTTCACCAGATTTGCCAGCAGATGTCGCGGGTCCGGTTCCGCACCCGCGGCTCCCACACCGCCCAGATCACCATCCGCTCGCCGTTCGGCGGCGGTGTCCGCACGCCGGAGTTCCACAGTGATTCCATGGAGGCCCAGTTCGCCCAGTCCTCGGGCCTGAAGATCGCCATGCCGGCCAACCCCTATGACGCCAAGGGATTGCTACTGGAGGCGATCCGCGACCCGGACCCGGTGCTCTATCTGGAGCCGCTGCGCGGCTACCGCCTGATCACAGGCGAGGTCCCGCGCGACGACTACACGGTACCGTTCGGCCGGCTCCGGGTCGTGCGCGAGGGCACCGACGTGACCGTTATCGCCTGGAGCGGCGCGGTCCCGGTCGCCGAGAAAGCGGCCGAGATCGCCGCCGAGCAGGGGATCAGCGCCCATGTGGTCGACCTCCGGACCCTGGTGCCGCTCGACGAGGAAGGTCTGGTGGCGGCGGTCGAGAAGACCGGGCGCTGCGTGGTGGTCCATGAATCGGTGGCCCTCGCCGGTTTCGGCGCCGAGGTGATCGCGTTTCTTCAGGAGCAGGCATTCTATTCCCTGGAAGCGCCGATGCGCCGGGTCACCGCCCCCGACGCGCCCTACCCCATGCCCGGTATCGAGGACTTCTATATCCCGACCGCCGAGCAGGTGGCCCGGGCGATCGCCCAGACCATGGCCGACCAATGAGCGCCTACCGGTTCAACCTGCCCGATGTCGGCGAAGGGTTGAGCGAGGGCGAGATCGTTCACTGGCACGTCGCCCAGGGCGATCAGGTCAAGGCCGATCAGCTTCTGGTCGATGTTCAGACCGACAAGGCGGTGGTCGAAATCCCGGCCCCGGTGGCCGGTGTGATCACGGAACTCGGCGGCCAGCCCGGGGACGTGCTGCCGATCGGCGGCCTGCTGGCCGTGATCGAATCCGCCGCCACGTCGCCAGAGTCGGCACCGAAGGCCGGGCCTGAAAAACCCGTGCCGGTGGCACCGGCGGCGCCGGTGGCGGCGGCGCCGGTCGCGCCCCAGGGCCGGGTCCGGGCGAGCCCGGCAACCCGCAAGCGCGCCCTGGAACTGGATATCGATCTCGCCACGGTTCGCGGCACCGGCGATCACGGCCGTATTACCAAGCAGGACCTGGAGTCCGCGGCAGCCGGCCCGCCAGCAGGGGCCGAGGTGCCGGCGCCAGTGGCGCGCGGGGGTGCCGATCGGGTCGAGCCGCTACGCGGGCTTCGCCGTCAGATCGCCAACACCATGACCGCCGCCTGGCGCGAGGTTCCCCACATCCTGACCATGCAGGAACTCGATGCCACCCGGCTGGTCGCGGCGCGCGACAGCCTGCGCGCGGAATTCGAGAACGCGAGCAGCAAGTTCAGCTACCTGCCGCTGTTCGTGAAAGCCTGCGTCGCCGGTCTGGAGCGCCATCCCCGGTTCAACGCCAGTCTGGACATGGACACCCAGCAAGTGATTTACCGCCACCGGATCAACATCGGCATCGCCACCGCGACCCCGGACGGACTGATCGTGCCGGTGATCCATGACGCCGACACCAAATCGATCGCCATGATCGCCAGCGAGATCGAAGCCTTGGCGGACTCTGCCCGCGCTCGCAAAGTGACGGTGGCGGAGCTGTCGGAGGGGACCTTCACGATTTCCAACTTCGGCAGCTACGGTGGCCATATGGGCACCCCGATCATCCGCCCGCCGGAAGTGGCGATCGCCGGCTTCGGCCAGATTCGGGAGGCCGTGATCCCGATCGACGGCGCGCCCGCCGTGCGTCCGGTGCTGCCGATGGTGGTCTCCTGCGACCACCGCTTGAATGACGGCGAACATCTGGGCGGCTTCGTCGGCACCATCGCCACCTATTTGAAGGACCCGGTGCGCTTGTTGGGCGTTCGCTGATGGTTGTCGGCCAGGTCGCCGATCCGGTCGATCTGCTGATCGCCGGCGCCGGCCCGGGCGGCTACGCGGCGGCCCTGCGTGGCGCCCAACTGGGCCGGCGGGTCACCCTGGTCGATCGCGATGGCACCGACGGTGTCGGCGGCGTCTGCCTGCGGGTCGGGTGCATTCCGAGCAAGGCCCTGATCGAGGTCGCGGAACTGGCGGCCCGGATCGGCGACGCCGGACAATTCGGCCTCGACGCGCGGCTCGACCGCTTCGACATGACCCGGTTCCAGACCTGGAAGGGGGGCGTGGTCGACAAATTGTGCAACGGCGTCCGCGGTCTGCTGAAGAGCGCCGGGGTCGATATCGTAGCCGGCGAATTGCGCCTGACCGGGCCGGACGGCGCGATCGTCAACCCCGTCGACGGCCAGGCCCGGTTCCTGACCTTCAAGGACCTGATCCTGGCCACCGGATCGCGCCCAACCGCGCTCGCCGACCTGCCGTTCGACGGCAAGCGGGTGCTCGATTCGACCGGCGCCCTGGCCATGGCGGCGATCCCAAAGCGCCTGGCGATCGTCGGCGCGGGCTATATCGGACTCGAGATCGGCACCGCGTTCGCCAAACTCGGCAGCCAAGTGACGATGATCGAGGTCGAGGACCGTATCCTGCCGGCCATGGACCCCCAGATCGCGCGCCCGGTGGCTCGAAACCTGGATCGGCTCGGGATCAAGGTGCTGCTCGGCGCGCGGGCGCTGGGCCACGCCAAGGGCAAGATCGCGATCGCTGTGGGCGGCACCGAACGGATGGTCGCCGCCGATACGGTCGTCATCGCGGTCGGACGGATGCCCAACGGCGACGATCTGGGCCTCGACGCCGCCGGATTGGAAACCGGCGCGGGCGGGTTGCTCGCTGTCGCCGCCGATCGCCGCCTGGCGCCCCATATCGCGGCCATCGGCGACCTCACCCCGGGCCCGGCCCTGGCCCACAAGGCCACCGCCGAAGCCGCGGTCGCGGTCGAGGCCCTGTCCGGCAAGCGCGCGGCGTTCGCGCCGGCGGCGATCCCGGCGGTGGTGTTCTCGGATCCCGAAATCGCCACTGCCGGCCTGACCGCGGCGGAAGCCGCGGATCAGGGGATGGAAACACAAGTGGCGACGGTACCGCTGAGCGTGTCGGGCCGGGCGGCGACCCTGGGCGCGGGCCGGGGTTTCGCGCAAATCGTGGCCGACAAGGCGGACGGCACCGTGGTCGGGGTCCACCTCACCGGCCCTCATGCCTCGGAGCTGATCGGCGAGGGCGTATTGGCGATCGAAATGGGGGCGACCCTGGAGGACCTGGCGCTCGCCATCCACGCCCATCCGACCTTGAGCGAGCAATGGGGCGAAGCCGCCGACCTGGCCCTCGGCCGGCCGCTGCACATGAGCCTCGCCGGCGGCGCCTGACCGGCTTCGACGACCGTTAAAACGGGATTTCGTCGTCGAAATCGACGTCGGCCGCTGGCGCTTCATCGCGCGTGTCGGCGGCCCCGGGGCCGGGATCGCCGTAGCCACCGCCGGAGGGGCCGTCGGCGCGGGAATCGAGCATGGTCAGCGAACTCCGGAATCGCTGCAGGACGACCTCGGTGGTATAGCGGTCCTGGTTCGACTGGTCCTGCCACTTGCGGGTCTGGATCTGGCCCTCGAGGTAGACCTTGGAGCCCTTGCGCAGATATTTTTCGGCGATATCGACCAGGTTCTGGTCGAAAATCACGACCCGGTGCCATTCGGTCCGCTCGCGCCGCTCGCCGGACTGGCGATCGCGCCAATTCTCGCTGGTCGCCAGGCTGACGTTGGCGACCTTGTCGCCGTTCTGCATGGTTCGCACTTCCGGATCACGGCCCAGATTGCCGATCAGAATCACCTTGTTCACGCTCCCGGCCATGGCCGCCTCCCCCTGCTCGCGCCGTCCCCGGAGTATAACCGGCCGTGCCACGGCACCACCAGCCTTCAAGGATACTCGTCGTGTCTTGGCGGTCGCCACGCCGGCTCTCCTGCGCCTATAATCGAGCCGCCCGCCCCCACTTGATCGAGCCCATTCCCTTATGCCCAAGTTCATCACCGTTCGCGGCGCCAAGGAGCACAATCTCAAGGGAATCGACGTCGCCCTGCCGCGCGACAGGCTCACCGTGATCACGGGCCTGAGCGGCTCCGGCAAATCCTCGCTCGCCTTCGACACCATCTACGCGGAGGGCCAGCGCCGCTACGTCGAAAGCCTCTCGGCCTATGCCCGCCAGTTTCTGGAGTTGATGGAAAAGCCGGACGTCGAATCGATCGAGGGCCTGTCGCCGGCGATCGCCATCGACCAGAAGACCACCTCGCGCAATCCCCGCTCCACCGTCGGCACGGTGACCGAAATCTACGACTACATGCGGCTGCTGTTCGCCCGGGTCGGTGTGCCCTACTCGCCGGCCACGGGCCTGCCGATCGAGAGCCAGACCGTGAGCCAGATGGTCGACGGCATCCTTGCCATGGGCGAAGGCACCCGGCTCTATCTGTTGGCGCCGATCGTGCGCGGGCGCAAGGGCGAGTACCGGAAGGAACTGGCCGGATTGCTGAAGCGCGGCTTTCAGCGGGTCAAGATCGACGGCGAGCTTCACGAAATCGACTCCGCCCCGGCACTCGACAAGAACCTCAAGCACGACATCGAGGTGGTGGTCGATCGCCTTGTCGTGCGCCCGGAAATCGCCACCCGCCTTGCCGACAGCATCGAAACCGCCCTCGGTCTGAGCGACGGCCTGCTGTTCGCCGAGGATGCCGACGATGGCGGCCGCACCACCTACTCGGCTCGATTCGCCTGCCCGGTCTCCGGCTTCACGATCGACGAAATCGAACCGCGCCTGTTCTCGTTCAATAACCCGTTCGGCGCCTGCCCGTCCTGTGGCGGCATCGGCGTCTTGAGTTATTTCGACACGGCACTGGTGGTGCCGGACGAAACCATGAGTCTGCGCGAAGGCGCGATCCTGCCTTGGGCAAACACCTCGACCCAATATTACATGCAGACCCTGCAGAGCTTGGCGAAGCACTATAAATTCAGCATCAACAAACCGTTCGGTAAACTTTCTAAGAAAATACGCGAGGCAATCCTGTATGGCTCCGCCGGCGTGCCCGTAGCCATGACCTACGATGACGGCCTGCGCACCTACACCACCAACCGGCCGTTCGAGGGCCTGATTCCCAATCTGGAGCGCCGCTACGGAGATGCCGACAACGCCTGGCTGCGCGAGGAACTGGGCCGCTATCGCAGCGACAGGCCCTGCGACGCCTGCGCCGGCTTCCGGCTCAAGCCCGAGGCGCTGGCGGTGAAGATCGCCGGCCGCCAGATCGGCGAGGCCGCCAACCAGTCGATCGGCGCCGCCGCCGCCTGGTTCGCCGGCCTCGACGAGGCTCTGAGCGCCCAGCAGCGCGAAATCGCCGAACGGGTGCTCAAGGAAATCAACCTCCGGCTCGGCTTTCTGGTCGATGTCGGGCTCGAATATCTGACCCTGTCGCGCAACTCCGGTACCCTTTCGGGGGGCGAAAGCCAGCGTATCCGCCTGGCCTCGCAAATCGGCTCGGGGCTCACCGGCGTGCTCTACGTGCTCGACGAGCCCTCGATCGGGCTCCATCAGCGGGACAACGCGCGGCTGCTGCGGACCCTGAGGAACCTGCGCGACCTCGGCAACACGGTGATCGTGGTCGAACATGACGAGGACGCGATTCGCAGCGCCGATCATCTGATCGACATGGGTCCCGGTGCCGGCGAGCATGGCGGCCAAGTGGTCGCCGCCGGCACGCCCGAGACGGTGATGGCCGACAGCGCCAGCCTCACCGGCCAGTATCTGACCGGGCGGCGCCAAATTCCGGTGCCGGCGGTGAGGAGGCCGGGCAAGGGCAAGGGCAAGGCGCGCCAGCAGATCACCATCACCGGCGCCCGGGCGAACAATCTGGGCGACATCACCGTGTCGATCCCGATCAGTACCTTCGCTTGCGTGACCGGGGTCTCGGGCAGCGGCAAATCGAGCCTGATCGTCGATACCCTGTATCCGGCTGTGGCGCGCCGGCTCAATCGAGCGCGGGCGCATCCGGGCGACCACGATCACATCGACGGGCTGGAATATCTGGACAAGGTGGTCGATATCGACCAATCACCGATCGGGCGCACGCCGCGCTCCAATCCGGCCACATATACCGGCTGCTTTACCCCGATCCGGGACTGGTTCGCGGGCCTGCCCGAGGCCGGCATGCGCGGTTACAAACCGGGGCGGTTTTCGTTCAACGTCAAGGGCGGGCGCTGCGAGGCCTGCCAGGGCGACGGGGTGATCAAGATCGAGATGCACTTCCTGCCCGATGTCTACGTCACCTGCGAAACCTGCAAGGGCGCGCGCTACAACCGCGAGACCCTGGAGATCGCCTTCAAGGGCCATTCGATCGCGGACGTGCTGGCGATGACCGTGGACGACGCCGCCGATTTCTTCCAGGCGGTGCCGGCGATCCGCGACAAGCTGGTCACCTTGCAGCGGGTCGGCCTCGGCTATATCCGGGTCGGCCAGCCGGCGACGACGCTTTCGGGGGGCGAAGCGCAGCGGGTCAAGCTGGCCAAGGAACTGTCCAAGCGGGCCACCGGCAAGACCCTCTATATCTTGGACGAGCCGACCACCGGGCTTCATTTCGATGACGTGCGCAAGCTTCTGGACGTGCTTCACGCCCTGGTCGAGTCCGGCAACACCGTGGTGGTGATCGAGCATAATTTCGAGATCATCAAGACCGCCGACTGGATCATCGATCTGGGGCCGGAAGGCGGCGACGGCGGCGGCACGGTTGTCGCCGCCGGCACGCCGGAAGCGGTCGCCGACTGCGCGGCCAGTTACACGGGCCAGTATCTGGCAACTTATCTGCCCAAGCGCCGCGCCGGGACGGGCCGGCGCCGCAAGCGGGCCTGAGCAGGCCGAAGTCGGGGTCCGAAAACCCTTGTGTCCGGCCGGTGCGCGAAGTCGTGGTCGCCGCGCTCGCCCTCTGCCAAGCGACGATTTACCTGTTCGGGTCCCATGCCCGAGGCACGGCCCCGCGCCGGAGCGACGTCGACGTGGCGATCGATACTACCGCGCCGCTGCCCAGAGGGGTCATGGCCCGCCTGCGCGGGGCTCTGGAGGAAAGTACCATCCCCTATCCTGTCGATCTTCTGGATCTGCGCGGGGCAACTGAGGATATCCGCGACGACATCGAGCGCGAAGGCGTGATTTGGAGCAATCCCGGCGCAGGTTGATCGACGCGCGGCGCGGGCAAATCGTGTTCGAGGAGGTGGCCCGGCCGAACCGTCCAACGGTGGTCGAGCGCGATGCCGTTTTCAGGCACTTCGAATTCTGGTTCGAGGCGGTCTGAAAAGCGGCCCAAGCGCACCTCGCGGACCGTGAAGGCCTCGATGGAATGTCCCCTATATTCGTATTTCGAAAGTGACAATTGCCGGCTGCGGGTTGCCCTGGGCAGCGCCTCGCGGGCGCTGACCGGGCGCCGGTGATCACGGGCGCCCGGCGCGCGATCATCGCGATCGATTTCGTCGATGATGCCCTCAAGCAATTGAACGTCGATTTCCGGATCATTCGTGACGTCAACGAAATCGGCAACAATGCGGTCTGGGAGGACCTTGGCGGCGCGCAAGGTATCGAGGCGGCGACCGTGCAATACATCGAGCCCGCGCTCTATCCCACCGGAACCATGACCATGCGCTACGATTTCGTCGAGGCCGGGCGCTATGTGGGCATCGTGACCGCCGAGAACCCCGAGGGCGGCCAGATATTCCGATCGGTGTTTCCGTTCGCGGTCGGGCTGATCGACTATTTTTTCTACGGCAAGGTCGCCGGATTCATTATCCTGTTCGGCATCGCGCTTTATTACTTTTCGGAGCGCCGAAAGCGCCAGGCCGCATAAGCCGGTTCCTGAAGGCGGGCGGGCGCCGGGCCGAAGACCGGACGAGGCGGTCCCTGGGAGGAGAGTCGTGCGCACCCACCTGCTCGCTGCCCTGGCGATCTTGCTCGCACTGACGGCGGCTTTGCTGACGCCGCCCAAATGGTGGCCGGAAGGGCTGCGCCAGGATTATTACGCCCTGCTCGGCGAGCCCGTCTACCGGCCGCCGCCGCCGACCCGCGAGATCGACCTCGGCGATGCCGAGACACCCTGCGAGGACCGCGACCGGGCCTGGCGGGCGGCCCAGACCGTGGACGGCGTCCCGATCGCCGAATCGCTCCTCTGCAATCCGGACAATCCGGCCGCGGTGGCCGCCTTCGTCAAGGGCACCAACAACGTCTCGCCAATGACCCTGATGGACACGCTCCTGGCCCCCGACGCGGTTGTCAAGGGCAACGACCGCGACGGCGACGGCGATCCGGACGAGATTCATATCCGGCTCGAGGTCGCCGAACTCAACGGCGCCTCGCCCGAAATCGCCGAGTCGGTGCCGGGCTACGCGATCGCGCCGGGGATCAAGCCCGGCTTCTGGGTGTTCGCGCCCAAGACCCGGGGCATGGCCACCGCGAGCCTGATCGACCTCGCCGCCAACCGGATGCTCAGGGCACCCTCGCCGGTGATCCGGGTCGAGGCCGGAGACACCGTCCGGGTGACCCTGGAGAACGGCCACTACATGCCCCACACCATCCACTTCCACGGCGTCGATCACCCGTACGTGGATGCCGAGGGCGAAGGCAATGACGGCGTGCCCCAGACCAGCGAAAAGCCGGTCATGCCGGGCATGAGCCGGACCTACGAGATGACCCCGCGCCAGACCGGCACCATGTTCTATCATTGCCATGTCCAGCCCAGCATCCATATCCTGATGGGCCTGCAGGGCATGTTCGTGATCGAGGAGAACCGGCCCGACAACCCGGTCCAGACGCTCAATATCGGCGCCGGCCAGGTCCGCCATCGTTCGGTCCACAGCCGGGCCGCCTTCGATCGGGAATACGATCTTCACTACCAGGACCTGGACAAGGAGCTGCACGCCCTGCCCGGCGCCGCCAACGATCCCCGCCTGATCATCGAGCAGGCCCATCGCCGCTACGACGTGACCGAGCGCAGCGCCGACTATTTCATCCTCAACGGCCGCTCGTTCCCCTACACGTTTCGGGAATCGGTGGTGGTGGTGGCGCCGGACGAAACGGTCAAGCTCAGGGTGCTCAACGGCGGTGCCGAGGAGGTCGCGCTCCACAGCCACGGCCACAAGATCCGGATCAGCCATTACGACGGCATCGAGCACGCGCCCGCCGCCCAGATCACCCGCGACGTGGTCCAGATCGCGCCCGCCCAGCGGGTCGACCTGGTGCTTGAGACCACCAATGACGGTCTCCACAGCTATGGCGAGGGCCTGTGGCTGCTCCACGACCATCACGAGCCGGCGGTGACCAACGACGGCCTCGCCCCCGGCGGCGGGATCACCGCCATCGCCTACCAATCCTATCTCGACGAAAAGGGCTGGCCGCGGCCGCAAGGGGTCGATTGGACGCCCTATTTCACCGCCGACTATTACCGCCGCGCGCTACCGGTCTGGTCGCCC
>CAJWQN010000026.1 GCA_913045505.1 uncultured Rhodospirillaceae bacterium
ACAACGTGGGCAAGCGGTTCGCGATCGTGCTCGATGGCGAGGTGATCAGCGCGCCGGTGATCCGCGAGCCGATCCCGGGCGGGACCGGCATCATTTCGGGGAGTTTCACCGTCCAGTCGGCCCAGGATCTGGCGCTGCTGCTCCGCGCCGGCGCCCTGCCGGCGCCGCTGACCATTTTGGAGGAACGAACCGTGGGGCCGAGCCTGGGCGCCGACTCGATCGCCGCCGGCAAGGTCGCCTCGGTGGTCGGGATGCTGCTGGTGGTCGGCTACATGATCATGTCCTACGGCCTGTTCGGCATCGCCGCGGTGGTCGCCCTTGTCGGCAACATGGCCCTCATCGTGGCCCTGCTGTCGGTCCTCGGCGCGACCCTGACCCTTCCCGGCATCGCCGGCATCGTGCTGACCATCGGCATGGCAGTGGACGCCAACGTGCTGATATTCGAGCGCATCCGCGAGGAAGTGCGCAACGGCCGCTCGCCGTTCTCGGCGGTCGATATCGGCTTCCAGAAAGCGCTGACAACGATCGTCGACGCCAACATCACGACCCTGATCGCGGCGGTCCTGCTCTATCAGTTCGGGTCCGGGCCGGTGCGCGGGTTCGCGGTCACCCTGGCGATCGGAATCGGCACCTCGATGTTCACCGCGATCATGGTGACCCGGCTCTTGGTGGTGCTGTGGTTACAGCGGGTCCGGCCCAAATCCTTGCCGGTGTGAGGCGGTCATGAGGCGATTTCGATTCGTTCCCGAGAGCACCGATTTGCCGTTCATGCGTTGGCGGCGGATCGCGTTCGTCGCCTCGGCGGTGCTGATCGCCGCCGCGGTCGCCCTGTTCGCGATCCGCGGCCTCAATTACGGGATCGACTTCCGGGGCGGCATTCTGATCGAGGTCAAGACCCCGACCGCGCCCGATCTGGCGGCGATGCGTTCGAGCCTCGGCGGCCTGGGCCTGGGCGAGGTCGCGCTGCAGGAATTCGGTGCCGCCGACGACCTGCTGATCCGGGTCGAGCGCCAGCCCGGCGCCGAGGCCGAGCAGTTGCGGGCGGTCGCGTTGGTCAAGGAGCGGCTCGACGCCGATTTCGGCGACGGTCTCGATTACCGGCGGACCGAGTTCGTCGGTCCGAAAGTGGGTGGTGAGCTGATCGCGGCCGGCATTCAGGCGGTCGTGTTCGCGCTGCTCGCGATGATGGTCTACATCTGGTTCCGGTTCGAATGGCAGTTCAGCGTCGGCGCGGTGGCCGCGCTGATCCACGACGTGGTGCTGACCATCGGCATGTTCGCGCTCACCGGCATGGAATTCAACCTGGCGACGGTCGCCGCGATCCTGCTGATCGTCGGCTATTCCATGAACGACACGGTGGTGGTCTATGACCGGGTCCGGGAGAATTTGCGCAAGTACAAGAAATTGCCGCTCGAAGACCTGCTCAGCCGGAGCATCAACGACACCTTGGCGCGGACCCTGATGACCTCGATCACCACCTTGCTGGCGCTGCTCGCGCTCTATTTCCTTGGCGGCGCGGTGATCGCGGACTTCAGCTTCGCCATGATCTGGGGCGTGCTGGTCGGCACCTATTCGTCGATCTTCATCGCCGCGCCGCTGCTGATCACGATGAATCTGCGCCGCCTCGGCGGTCGCGAGCCGGAACCCGAGAAAGAAGCCGACGTCAAGTTGCCCAAGGGCGCCGGCTGACCGTGGACATCACGCCGGCGGTTCCCGAGGGCCGCTTGACCGTGCAAGCTTATGGCGGCGGTGGTTTTCGGATCGCCGGTAAGGACCACGCCGGTTCGGTGCTGCTGTTTCCCCAGCTCATGCGGCCCTGGCCGGTCACGCGGCTCGACCAACTGATGGCCCATCATTTCGCGCCGGTGATCGCCGCCGCGCCGCCCGTGGAGGTGCTGCTGCTCGGCTGTGGCACCGTCCGCGAGCCGTTGCCGGCGGCGCTGTCGGACCTCCTGGACGGGGCCGACATCGGCGTCGATGTCATGGCCACCGGCCCTGCATGCCGAACCTTCAACGTGCTGGTGGGCGAGGACCGCCGGGTGGCTGCGGCACTCATCGCCATCGGCTGATCCCGGCCCGGGCCGCCAAGCCGATTATTGCGCCGGGCTGGTGCTCGATTTCGGCACCGCCCAGGGTGAAGACGCAATCCGCGCCCTGGTTCGCTGCGTGCTGGGAATGGCCTCGGGCGGCAACGCTCGAGGAGGGTGAGCGGATCGTCACTGGTGGCCGCGTCGGCCATTCGGTGTTGTGGTTTTATCGCGATGCCAAGCGGTCCGCGCTCGACTGCGAGGATTGGGGGGCCGCCGAGCGTTTTGGCACGGCGTTGGAGGCCGCCTGAGCTATTCGGCCGCCGCCCGCTCGGCGCCCAACCAGGCGTCGAGGTCGGCGAGGGCGCGCCGGCAATAGGCGGGTTTGCGGTGTTTGCGGCCGAGTTTGCCTCCGAGCGGCGGGAACAGGCCGAAATTGACGTTCATGGGCTGGAAGGTTTCGGCATCTCCGGCCTGGGTGATATGGCCGAGCAGGGCGCCGAGGGCAGTGGTCGGTGGTGGCGCGACCGGCCGGGCAGCCTTGCGCTCGGCGGCGGCGAAGCGCCCGGCGAGCAGGCCGATGGCGGCGCTTTCCACATAGCCCTCGACCCCGGTAATCTGGCCGGCGAAGCGTAAACGTTTATCAGAAATAAGACGAAGAACCTTGTCTAATAATTTGATACTATTTATGAAAGTGTTCCTATGAATGCCTCCCAAGCGGGCGAACTCCGCGTCCTCCAGGCCGGGGATCATGCGAAAGACCCGTTTCTGGGCGCCGTAGGTGAGCTTGGTTTGGAAGCCGACCATGTTGAACAGGGTGCCGAGGGCGTTGTCCTGGCGAAGCTGGACCACGGCATGGGGCTTCTCGTCTCGATGGGGGTTGGTCAGGCCGACCGGTTTCATGGGCCCGAAGCGCAAGGTCTCGCGCCCGCGCGCGGCCATCACCTCGACCGGCAGGCAGCCCTCGAAATAGGGCGTGTCGCGCTCCCAGTCCTTGAACGCGGTTGCCTCGCCGTCGAGCAGGGCATCGAGGAAGTCCTCGTACTGGCCCCGAGTCATCGGACAGTTGATATAGGCGGCCTTATCCCCGGCCGGCCCCGGCTTGTCGTAGCGGGACTGGAACCAGGCCTGGCCGAAATCGATCGATTCGCGATGGACGATGGGCGCGATGGCGTCGAAAAAGGCCAGGCTGTCGGCGCCGGTGGCCGCCCCGATCACCTCGGCGAGGGCGGGCGAGGTGAGGGGGCCGGTGGCGATGATCACCGAATCCCAGTCTTCGGGGGGCGGGCCGGTGATTTCGCCGCGCCGGATGGTGATCAGGGGCTCGGCCTCCAACGCCGCCTCGACCGCGGCCGAGAACCCACCGCGATCGACCGCCAGCGCGCCTCCGGCCGGCACCTGATGGGTATCGGCGACGCCCAGGATCACGGACTCGCAGCGGCGCATTTCCTCGTGGAGCAGGCCGACGGCATTGTTCCCGGCATCATCGGAGCGGAACGAGTTCGAGCAGACCAGTTCGGCCAACCCGCCGGTCAGATGGGCCGGGGTGGCGCGCCCGGGCCGCATTTCGTGAACGATTGCCGGCACGCCCGCCCGCGCGATCTGCCACGCGGCCTCGCATCCGGCCAAGCCGCCGCCGATGACATGGATGGGTTTCATGGCCGCGACTCAAGCCCGGCGCGGTGCCGATCGCAAGACAATTCGACCGGTCCGGGCCCGTGAGAACCGTTGTCCATCAGTCGTTTCGCGAGACCGGCGCGCCGGCGTCGATCGGCCGGTGCCTGGCTTCGGTCGCCCAATGGGCGGCGGCCAAGGGATACGCCTACCGGTTTTGCGGCGACTCCTTGTTCGATCGGGTGCCGGCCTGGTATCGGGAACGGGTGGCGGGGAACCGTCTACCGATGTCGGATCTGGCCCGGCTGGTGGTCGCCCGGGAGCTCCTGGCCGAGGGCTTCGCGCGCACGATCTGGGTCGATGCGGACGTTTTGGTGTTCGACCCGGACCGCTTCGATATTTCGGTCAGTCAAGAATACGCGGTCTGCCGGGAAGTGTGGATTCGCGGCGCCGGGCGAGACCGGTGGCAGGCGAGCGAGGGATTGCACAACGCGGTCTGCGTGTTCGTGGCCGGCAACAGCTTTCTCGACTTCTACATCCATGCCTGTCAGGAAGTGGTCGCCAACAAACGGGGCGCGGTGACCTCTCACGAGGTCGGTCCGGACCTGCTTGGCCGGCTGGCGCCGATCATCGGCACGCGTGTGATCCCCGACGTCGGCCTGTTCAGCCCGCCGGTGACCCGCGCCATCGCCCGTGGCGGCGGCCCCGCGCTCAACACCTATAGGCGCCATTTCGCCCATCCGGTGCGGGCCGCCAACCTCTGCGCCTCGTTCCTAGATCGCGGCGCGGAAGAGAACCGCCTCACCGAGCGCCATCTTGACCGCGCCATCGACCGCCTGCTCGCCACCCGTGGCCAGGTGATCAACGATCCGCCGCCCTAGGCGGCGCCGTCCAGGGCTTGGCTGGCTTCGAGCCAGGCCTCCTCGGCCTCGGCGAGCCGGCGGGCGAGGGCGCTTTGGCGTTTGGTGAGATCGGCGAGAGCCTGGGACGGCTGGTCGTAAAGGCCGGGATCGGCCAGCCGGGCCTCGATTTGGGCCTTCTCCGCGCCGAGCGACGCGATCTCAGCTTCCGCGGCCTTGATCCGGGCACGCAGCGGCTCGGTCGCGGCGCGCGCGGCGGCCTTTTCGCGCCGGGTAGTTTTGGCCGAGGGCCGGGTCTTGGCCTTGGCCGCGCCGGCCTCGCGCGGGCGGGCCCGCGACGACAGCGTGAACTTGCGGTAATCGTCCAGATCGCCGTCGAACGGCCGGCAGGTGCCGTCGGCGACCAGCCACAGCCGGTCGGCGCAAAGCTCGATCAGGCGCCGGTCGTGGGTGATCAGAATCACCGCCCCCCGATAGCCGTTGATGGCGTCTTCCAGGGCCGCGCGGGCATCGACGTCGAGATGATTGCTGGGCTCGTCGAGCACCAGAATCTGCGGCGCGCCGGCGCTGACCAGGGCGAAGCAGAGCCGCGCCCGCTCGCCGCCGGAGAGCTTGTCCACGGTCGTCCGGGCTTGGTCCTCGGCCAGGGCGAACCGGCCGAGGCGGGCGCGGAGCGCGGTCTCGTTGGCATCCGGCAGAAGCGCCGCCAAGTGCTCGATTGGGGTTGCCCCGGCGCGCAGGGCATCGGCCTGATCCTGGGCGAAATAGCCGACCTCCAGACGATTGGCCCGGATCAGACCGCCGGCCATCGGCGCCAGGCGACCGGCGAGCAGCCGGGCGAGGGTGGTTTTGCCGTTGCCGTTGGCGCCGATCAAGGCGATCCGGTCGTCCATGTCGATCCTGAGATTCAGCCGATCGAGGACCGCCCGATCGGCGGCGTAGCCGACCGCGGCCTCGTCCAGGGTGATCAGCGGCGGCGCCAGGGGCAGGGGTTCGGGAAAAGCCAGGATGACGGGGCGCTCGTTGATCACCGGCATCGGCGCCGGGAGCCGCTCCAGCGCCTTGATCCGGCTTTGCGCCTGGCGCGCCTTGTTGGCCTGGGCGCGAAACCGGTCGACGAACGCCTGTATGTGGCGCCGCTTCGCCGCCTGCTTGGCGCGGGTCTTGGCGTCGAGTTCCAGGCGTTCGCGCCGCGCGCGCTCGAAAGCGTCGAAGCCGCCCGCATAGGCGGTCAGCCGGCGGCGGTCGAGATGGATGGTGCGCCGGGCCACCCGGTTGACCAGATCGCGGTCGTGGCTGACCATCACCAGGGTGCGCGGCCAGCGGCCCAGAAACTGCTCCAGCCACAGGGTCGCCTCGAGGTCCAGGTGATTGGTCGGCTCGTCCAGCAACAACAGATCGGGCTCGGCGAACAGCACCGTCGCCAGCGCCACCCGCATCCGCCAGCCGCCCGAGAAGGCATCGAGCGGACGGGCCTGGGCATCCGAGTCGAAGCCCAGCCCATGCAGGATCGCCCCCGCCCGGGCCGGCGCCGAATGGGCGGCGATATCGGCGAGGCGGGTCTGAATATCGGCGATCCGGCCGGGCTCGGTGGCGACGTCGGCTTCCGCGAGCAGCCGGGAGCGCTCATGATCGGCGGCCAGGACCGTCTCGATCACCGATTGCGCGCCGGCCGGCGCGGTTTGCGCGACCATGGCGACCCGGGCGCCGGGGTGCACCGCTATCGTTCCGCCATCGGGCTCGATTTCGCCCGCGATCAGGCGCAGCAGGGTGGTCTTGCCGGTGCCGTTGCGCCCGACCAGTGCCGCCCGTTGGCCGTCCGGCACGGCCAGGGTCGCGCCGTCGAGGAGGGTGCGGCCGGCGATCCGATGGACAAGGGCATTGATCCGCAGCATGGCCGGCGGGTCATAGCACGGGCCGCTCCTCGAGCGGAACCTTGGCAGGGGTGCCGGTGCCGTATATAAGGCGGCGTCTTTTCCGAGCGGGGGCAAGTCTCACCATGGCACTCGAACGCACGCTGTCGATCATCAAGCCCGATGCCACGCGGCGCGATTTGACCGGCCGGATCAACGCCCGGTTCGAGGAATCGGGATTGCGCGTCATCGCCCAGCGGCGCCTCCGCCTGACCCGCGAACAGGCGGAGGTGTTCTACGCAGTCCACAAGGAGCGCTCGTTCTTCGGCGATTTGTGCGGCTTCATGTGCTCGGGCCCGGTCGTGGTCCAGGTCCTCGAAGGCGAGGACGCGATCAAGGCCAACCGCGAAATCATGGGCGCGACCAACCCGGCCAACGCCGACGACGGCACGATCCGCAAGGAGTTCGGCGAATCGGTCGAGGCCAACTCGGTCCACGGCTCCGACAGCCCCGAGACCGCGGCCTGGGAGATCGCCTATTTCTTCTGCACCATGGACATCGTCGGCTGAGCGCCGCGCCCGCCCGCACCACGATACGGGGATAGAGATACGGGGACAGTTTACTTAATTATTGAGGCTTCGGCTCATACCATCCACGCTCGATAGCAATAATTAAGTATACTGTCCCCGTATTGCCCCCGTATTGTCCGATACAGCCAAGTACGCCGCCGATATTTGCGCCGGGTAGACGGACCTCGCCCTTTGGCGGGGAAGCCGATTCGCGGTAAGAGGCCGCCTCCTGTTGTGAGGCGGTCGGCATACAAGGCGCGGATTACCTTGTTTTCGGGAGTCTCTGCCGCCATTGTTTGCCCGCCCTGGTCATGCTACCGGCGATGGCGGCACGAATGGGTCCTGGTTGGCTCAGCGGGGGTTGATCAGGGCCGAGTCCGGGGCCTCCGCCGCCTCGACGCGGACGGTGGCGCCGGAGACCCGGACCCGGCCCTCGGCGATCCAGCGGACGGCCAGGGGGTAGCAGCGGTGCTCTTGGGCCAATACGCGGGCGGCGAGGTCCTCGGGCGTGTCGTCGGCGCGGATCGGGACTGCCGCTTGGACGATGATCGGGCCGTCGTCCATGTCCGGGCGCACGAAGTGGACCGTGCAGCCGGCGAAACGGACCCCGGCCTCCAGCGCCCGGGCATGGGTGTCGAGGCCCCGGAACGCCGGCAGCAGGGAGGGGTGGATATTGATCAGACGGTCGCGCCAACGGTCGGTGAATTCGGAAGTGAGCAGGCGCATGAACCCGGCCAGGCAGACCAGCTCGGCGCCGGCGGCCTCGATCGCCTCCGTCAGGGCGGCCTCGAACGCGGCGCGATCGTCGAAACCGGTGTGGTCGATGACCGTGGCCGGGATGGCGAAGTCGGCCGCGATCCCGAGCCCGGCGGCGTCCCCCCGGTTGGAGATCGCGAGCACGATTTCGGCCGGATAGTCGGGCGCGCCGCAGGCCTCGGCCAGGGCGCGAAAATTGCTGCCGCGCCCGGACAGCAGCACCGCGACTTTCAGGGCCGGTCGGGGGTCGGCCATGCCGACGTTCCCTCGATCGTGATGGCCGGCGCGCCCGGCCGCCGGGCGACGATCTCGCCGATCCGGTGGACGGTCTCGCCGGCCCCGGCCAATACGCCCTCGACCGCCGCCGCCTCGCCCGCGCCGACCACCACCGCCATGCCGATCCCGCAATTGAACGTGCGCGACATCTCGCCCGCCGCGACCCCTTCTTCGGCGAGCCAGCGGCAAACCGGGGGCAGCGGCCAGCTGGCGGCGTCGATCACGGCCCGGGTGCCGGTCGGCAACACCCGCGGCAGGTTTTCGATCAAGCCGCCGCCGGTGATATGGGCCAAGCCCCTGATCCCATGGCGGAGGGCGGCGCGCAGGCTGGCGACATAGATTCGGGTCGGTTCCAGCAGGGCTTCGCGGAGCGTCTTGGCTGGGTCGAACGGGGCCGGCCCGTCGAGGTCGAGGCCGCGCCCTTCGATCAATCGGCGAATCAGCGAAAATCCGTTGGCGTGAAGGCCGCTGGCGCCGAGCCCCAGTACCACATAGCCGGGCGCGATATCGGCCCCGGTCAGCAGCGCGCCCCGCTCGACCGCGCCAACCGCGAACCCGGCCAGATCGAAGGCGCCCGGTTGGTAGAGGCCGGGCATTTCGGCGGTCTCGCCGCCGATCAGGGCGCAGCCGGACTGGCGGCAGCCCTCGGCGATGCCGGCCACCACCTCGCCGGCGATCTCCCGGTCCAGCCGGCCGGTGGCGAAGTAGTCCAGAAAGAACAGCGGCTCGGCGCCTTGCACCACAAGGTCGTTGACGCACATTGCGACCAGGTCGATGCCGAGCCCGTGGTAATGGCCGGCGCCCTCGGCCAGCAGGAGCTTGGTGCCGACCCCGTCGGTGGCGCCGATCAGGATTGGGTCCTTGAAGCCACAGGCGGCCAGGTCGAACAGGCCGCCGAACCCGCCCAGCGCGGCATCGGCGCCCGGGCGCGCGGTGGCGGCGGCCAGGGGCGCGATTTTCGCGACCAGGGCGTTGCCGGCGTCGATGTCCACGCCGGCGCTCCGATAGCTATACTGGTGGCTGCCCGACTTGGTCATGTTATGATGGTGGGCGTGGATCGCGGTCCGCCACGGGGCGGCACCAGGATGCTGAACATACTTTATCGACGACGGTTTGCAATGGTGACTCGGTCGGCCGCGGCGCGCATCCTCGCTTGGCTGGGGCCGGTGCTGTTGATCCCGGTCTTGGCCGGCGCGCCCGCGCTCGCCGGCGAGCCGTTCACGGTCACCGCGGTCGCGATCGACGCCACCGCCGAGGACGCGATGGTGGCCAAGGCCTCGGCCCTGGCCGAGGGCAAGGCGCGGGCGTTCCGCCGCTTGCTGGAAAAGCTGACCCTGGAGCGACACTGGGCGCGCCTGCCACGGCCGACCGCGGTCGCGATCGAGGACATGGTGCAGGGGTTCGAGGTCGCCGACGAGCGTCGCTCGCAGCTTCGCTATTTGGCCGACCTCACGGTTCGGTTCAAGCCCGAGCCGGTGCGCGCCCTGCTGCGCGGGGCGCGGATTCCGTTCGCCGAGACCGCCTCGGCGCCGATCGTGGTCCTGCCAATATTCCAATACGGCTCGGCCGCGCGGCTTTGGGACGATCCCAATCCCTGGCGTGATGCCTGGCTGGGGTTCGAGATTCGCCACGGCCTGGTCGATCTGGTGATCCCGATCGGCGAACTCTCGGACGTGGTCGCGATCGATGCCTTACAGGCCTTGGCCGGCGAGCCTGCTCCATTGCGCCGGATCGCGGAGCGCCACGGCGCCGATTCGACCCTGGTGGCGACGGCCCGGCCAAATTTCGATTTGGCGACCGGCGTTCCGTCGGTCACGGTCACGCTCCGGCGCGGCGGCGCCGAGACGGAGGTGCTGTTCAGCGAGCGGATCACCGGCGCCGCCGGATCGTCGGCGGCCGGGCTTCTGCCCGAGGCCGTGGCCCAGGTCGCCCGCCGAATCGACGATGATTGGAAAGCCCAGAATCTGCTGGCCTTCGATCGGCCCGCCGAGATCGTGGTCGTGGTGCCGCTCGACGGTCTGGAAAGCTGGCTGCAAGTGCGTCGACGGCTGGAACGGCTGCGCCAGGTTCGGAGCATCGAAGTGATCAGCCTGTCGCGCCAGGAGGGGCGTCTCAGGCTCCACTATCTGGGCGACGAGCCGCGGCTGACCACTGCCCTGGCCCTGACCCATTTGACCCTGTCGGAGGTCGATGGCCGATGGACGTTGCGCCCGGCGATCCTGGCCGCCGGTACCGACGGCGGGAAGGATGTGGCGGCGCCCGACATCGCGGTGCCGGCCGGCGACCCGGCGTTGCCGCCGCTGCCGGCATTGCTGTCCGACGATCCGGTGGCGGCGGAGAATGACGTACCGGTGAAACCGGGTCTGGACGAATTGTTGGTCGAATAGGCGCGGCGCCGGGTGAACCTTCCCAACGCCATCAGCATCGGCCGCTTTCTGACCGTGCCCGTGATGATCTGGCTGATCGCGGTCGAGCAATATGCGGTCGGGTTTTGGCTGTTCGTCGCCGCCGGTGTCTCGGATGCGGTGGACGGTTTCATCGCCAAGCGCTTCGACCGGCAAACGGCGATCGGCGCCTATCTGGACCCGATCGCCGACAAGGCGCTGTTGATGGCGGTCTACGTCATGCTGGGGCTCAATGACGCGGTCCCGGACTGGCTGGTTATTCTGGTGGTGTTTCGCGATCTTTCGATCGGCGGCGGAATGCTGCTGCTGATCGGGCTTACCGGACCGCGCCGGATCGTGCCGCTCCGGGTGAGCAAGCTCAACACCGTGGTCCAAATTCTGCTGGCCGCGGTCGCCCTCGGCGATTTGGCCATTGTCCCGGTTCCGGCCGCGATCATGGACGGGCTGATCTACGCCACGGCGGCGACCACGGTGGCGTCCGGTCTGGCCTATGGGCGGCTGTTGATCGGCGTTGGCGCGGACCTGGAGAATCTGCCGTGACGGCGCCCCGCCAGGCCCTGTTCTGGATCGGCGTGGCCGCCGTGTTCGTCGCCATCCTGGCCTTGCTCAGCGACATAATGCTGCCGTTCGTGGCCGGTTTGGCGGTTGCGTATTTCCTCGATCCGCTGGCCGATCGCGTCGAGCGGCGCGGCGCGCCACGCGCGCTTGCCGCCACCTTGGTGCTGGCGGTCTTCTTCCTCGCCTTCGTCGCGGTTCTGCTCTTGATCGTGCCGATGCTGGAGGCCCAGCTCCTGAGCCTGTTGGGTCAACTGCCCGAGATTGGCGCCCATGTTCGCGGCGTGCTCGCCGGCCTGTTGGCCAAGCTGTCGGCGCGGGTATCGCCGGAACATATCGAGCAAGCGCGCCAGGCGGCGGCGGATCTGCCCCAGCGTCTGGTGAGCTGGATCCTGTCGCTGATCGACGATGCATGGCGATCGGGGGTCGCCTTGCTCAATCTGATCGGCCTGTTGGTGGTGACGCCGGTGGTGTCCTGGTACCTGCTGCGCGACTGGGATCGGCTCATCGCCCAGGTCGACGGCTGGTTACCGCGCGCGCACCGCGCGGTCATCCGCGAGCAATGCGGGCTGATCGACGACACCCTGGCCGGGTTCGTTCGCGGCCAAGCCACCGTATGCCTGATTCTGGGCGGTGCCTATGCGCTGGCCCTGGAGCTGGCCGGGCTCCAGTATGGGCTGGTGGTGGGCCTGATTTCGGGGCTGATCTCGTTCATTCCCTATGTCGGCTCGCTGGTCGGCCTGGCGCTGAGCTTGGGTCTGGCCGTGATCCAGTTCGACGAGCCGTTGCGAATCGTTCTGATCGCGGTGATCTTCGTGGCGGGCCAAGCGATCGAAGGCAATTTCCTGACCCCGAAACTGGTTGGTGAACGGGTCGGATTGCACGCGGTCTGGGTGTTGTTCGCCATGTTGGCGGGTGGATCGCTGTTCGGCTTCGTGGGCGTGTTGCTGGCGGTGCCGGTGGCGGCGGTGATCGGGGTTCTCGTCCGCTTCGGATTGGCTCACTATCTGGAAAGCGAGATTTATCGCGGCGGCGCCGGTGGCCCCGATGACCGCGAATGAGCGGGTCCCGGCCGCGCCAGTTGGCGCTGGCGCTCGACTTTCGCCCGGCCCTGGGTGCCGAGGATTTTTTGGTTGCCCCAGCCAATGCCGATGCCGTGGCATGGATCGACCGCTGGCCGGCATGGCCGGCGGGCGGCTTGGCGTTGTGTGGCCCCGTCGGCTGCGGGAAGACCCATTTGGCCCAGGTTTGGAAGACCCGCAGCAATGCCGCCGTCATCGCCGCCGAGGATTTTCTCGGGTCCGACCCGATCGACCTGTTGGGTGGCGCGGGCGCGGCTGTGGTCGAGGGCGCCGAAGCCGGAATCGCGGAACGCGCGTTGCTGCATCTTTACAATATCCTGGCCCAGGGCCACGGACATCTGCTCTTGACCGGCATCGCGCCACCGGCACGATGGCCGATCGCCCTGGCGGATTTGCGCTCGCGGCTCGGCGCTCTTCCCGTGGCTCAGGTGGGCGCGCCGGACGATGCGGTGCTGGCGGCGGTGATGGTCAAGCAGTTCGCGGATCGCCGATTGACGGTGGACGACAAGGTGGTCGGCTATATTCTGTCGCGAATCGAACGCTCGTTCGACGCCGTGCGCCGGGTCGTGGCGGCGATCGATCGGGCGGCGCTGGGCCGCCGCCGGCGCTTGACGGTCGCCCTGGCGCGTGAGGTGATTGGCGAGCACGGCGACGGCCCGTGATCGAACCCTAATCGAGGAGGCTGAAGATGGATCTTGGCATCGGGGGCAAGACGGCGATCGTGTGCGCGTCCAGCAAGGGTTTGGGCAAGGCTTGCGCCCGGTCCTTGGCGCGGGAGGGCGTCGATGTGGTGATCAATTCGCGCGGCGCCGACCTGCTCGAGGCGACCGCCCGGGAAATTCGAAAAGAAACCGGCGCGTCTGTCACACCGGTGGCCTGCGACATCACCACCGCCGAGGGCCAGGCCAAGGTGCTGGCGGCCTGCCCGCGGCCGGATATCCTGGTCAACAATGCCGGCGGCCCGCCACCGGGCGATTTCCGCGATTGGGATCGGGGCGATTGGATCGAGGCGGTGACCGCCAACATGATCACGCCGATCGAAATGATCAAGGCGACCGTGGACGGCATGATCGCGGCCAAGTTCGGCCGCATCGTCAACATCACCTCGATGTCGACCAAGATTCCCATCCCGGTGCTGGGGCTCTCCAACGGCGCGCGCACAGGGCTCGCCGGCTTCGTGGCCGGCCTCGCGCGACAGACCGCGAAACACAACGTCACCGTCAATTGCCTCCTTCCCGGCCCCTTCGAAACCGATCGGTTGCGTTCGAGTTTGGAGATCGCCGCCCAAAACAGCGATCTGAGCTACGAGGAGGTTCGCGCCGCCCGAGCCGCCGAAAATCCGTCGGGGCGGTTTGGCGATCCGGCCGAACTCGGCGATGCCTGCGCGTTCTTGTGCGGCGCCCAGATGGGGTTCGTGACCGGCCAGCATTTCCTGATGGACGGTGGATTCTATCCGGGCACTTTCTAGGAGCTTGCCGGAGGGTCTATAATACTTGTTACCAGTCGAAGTCTGGACGACGGTGATTCCGTGACCGAAAGCGCGCAAGTCGATCAGCCGACCCCGAGGCCCGCGGCGGACAAAGCCGTGGCACCGGGCGAGAAATATCTGAATCGGGAGCTGTCCTGGCTTCAGTTCAACCGACGTGTGCTGGCTGAATCGGCCAACCCGGACCATCCATTGTTGGAACGGCTGCGGTTCCTCTCGATTTCGGCGAGCAATCTCGACGAATTCTACATGGTGCGCGTGGCCGGGTTGAAGGCGCAGGTGGCGGCGGGCGTCACCCAAGCAAGCCAGGACGGCCTGACGCCGGGCGCGCAGCTGAGCGCGGTCAACGCCGCCGCCAACCAGGTGATCGCGGAACAGCAGGCGAATTGGCGGGCCATACGGGCGGAAATGCGGTCCGCGGATATTTTCGTGCTCGATCTGAGCGAGTTGGGCGAGGACGACAAGATCTGGCTGCGCGACTATTTTCTCGACCAGGTGTTTCCGATCTTGACGCCGCTGGCCATCGACCCGGTGCACCCGTTTCCGTTCCTGCCCAACCTCGGCTTCGTGATGGCCCTGCAGCTCCATCGCAAGAGCGATGGCAAGATGATGCGCGCCCATGTGCCGCTGCCGGCACAGATTTCCCGTTTCGTCCGGCTTCCCGGCGAGACGATCCGGGTCTTGGCCCTGGAATCGCTGGTCGCGCTGTTCATCGATCGGCTGTTTCCCGATTACGACGTCGCCGGTAGCGGTCTGTTGCGCCTGATTCGGGACAGCGACATCGAGTACCAGGAAGAGGCCGAGGATCTGGTGTTGCTGTTCGAAACCGCGCTCAAGCAGCGCCGCCGCGGCAATATCGTGCGGTTGGAAGTGAGCGCCGACATGTCCGAGGAATTGCGCCAGATGGTCGTTGCCGAGTTGGGCGCGCGGGCCGAGGACATCGTCGCCGTCGACATGATACTGGGTCTTCATCAGGTCGGCGAGTTGATCGAATGCGGCCGTCCCGATTTGATATTTTCGCCCTATGAGCCGCGTTACCCGGAGCGAATTCGGGAGTTCGGCGACGACTGTTTCGCGGCCATCCGCCACAAGGACATCGTGGTTCATCACCCCTATGAGAGCTTCGACGTGGTTGTCCAGTTCCTGGAACAGGCGGCCGCAGACCCGGATGTGCTGGCCATCAAGCAGACCCTTTATCGGACCACCCCGGATTCACCGATCGTGAAAGCGCTGATCGTGGCCGCCGAGGCCGGCAAGTCGGTGACCGCGCTGATCGAACTCAAGGCCCGCTTCGACGAGGAAGCCAACCTCAAGCTGTCCCGCGATATGGAGCGTGTCGGCATCCAGGTGGTTTATGGCTTCATGCGCCTCAAGACCCACGCCAAGATTTCCTATGTGGTGCGGCGCGAGGCCGGGGAACTGCGCACATACACCCATTTCGGGACCGGCAACTATCACCCGATCACGGCTAGGATTTACACCGATCTGTCGTTCTTCACCTGCGACATGGCGTTGGGGCGCGATGCGGCGCGGGTGTTCAATTTCCTGACCGGATATGCCGAGCCCGAACATTGCGAAAAGATCACGTTCGCGCCCACCATGATGCGCAACACGGTACTGGGCCTGATCGACGAGGAAATCGTCCACGCGCGCGCCGGTCGGCCGGCGGCGATCTGGGCGAAGCTCAATTCGCTGGTCGATCCGCAGGTGATCGACGCCCTTTACGATGCGAGCGGGGCCGGGGTTCAGATCGATCTGGTGGTTCGGGCGGTCTGCTGCCTGCGGCCGGGCGTGCCGGGGATGTCCGACAACATTCGTGTCCGAAGCATGGTCGGGCGGTTCCTGGAACATGCACGCATCCTGTGTTTCGGCAACGGCCAGCCACTACCGTCAGCCAAGACCAAGTTGTACATGTCCTCGGCCGACTGGATGCCGCGCAATTTCGATCGTCGCTGCGAAGTCATGGTCCCGATCGAGAACCCGACGGTTCACGAGCAGGTGTTGAGCCAGATCATGGTGGCCAACCTGAAGGACGCCGCCCAGAGTTGGACCATGCATGCCGACGGCGGTTATCGCCGGGTGCCCACCGATCCCGATTCGTTCAACGCCCACGTGTTCTTCATGACCAACCCGAGCTTGTCGGGCCGCGGCAAGGCTTTGCGGCGTTCCGGCCGGCCGGCCCGGCTTCGGGTCGCGACCGGCGCCTGACGCGCCGGCGCGCCGAAAGCGTCAGGCCGAATCCGGGAGTTCGAGCAGGGTGACCTTGCCGGCGCGGGCGGCCAGTCCGAGCCGGCCGTCGGTCAGGGCCAGCGCATCGGCGCCGAAGATTTGGTGGCGCCATCCGTGAAGCGCCGGGACGTCGGTGTCGCCGGCGGCAATCCGCTCCAGATGATCCGAGGTCGCCACCAGCCTCTGGGCGACGCCGTGCTCGCTGGAGCGCATTTTGAGGAGCACCTTCAGCAGGTCGACCAGGGGTCCGGTGCCGGCCCGCCGGTGGGCGACGGCCTTGCGTTGCGGGCATTCCGCGTCAGGGATCGCCATGCCATTGCTGACCGCTTCCAGGAGCGCCGCGCCAAGCCGGCCGGTGGCGGTGCCCTTGGACAGGCCTCGGGTGTCCGCCAGGACACCCGGAGTCTCGGGCCGATGGGCGGCGATTTCGAGCAGGGCTTCATCGCGCAGAAGACGTTGGCGGGGGATGTCCTTGGCCTGCGCCCAGCGCTCGCGCACCGCCGCAATTTCGCGCAGCAGGGCCAGAAATCGGGGGTTGACGTTGCGGGTCTTGATCCGCTTCCAGGCGAGGACCGGGTCGAGGTTGTAGGTTTCGGGGTCGGTGAGGGCGGCCAATTCCTGTTCTACCCAGCAGCCGCGCTCGGTTGCCGCCAGGCGGGCGGCGAGCTTGGTGTAGATTGTCGGGAGATGCGCGACATCGGCCAGCGCATAGGTCAGCTGCCGTCGATTGAGTGGTCGTTTCGACCAATCGGAGAAACGCGACGACTTGTCGATTCGCGCCTTCGCGAGCTTGTGCGCCAAGGTTTCGTAGCTGGCCTGTTCGCCGAATCCGCAGACCATTCCGGCGACCTGGGTGTCGAACAGCGGCGCCGGCACCCTTCCGGTCATGTGGTAGAAGATTTCGAGATCCTGGCGCGCGGCGTGAAACACCTTCAACACCGACCGATTGTCGAACAACCTGTTGAGGGGGGCGAGGTCGAGGCCATCGGCCAGGGGATCGATGGCGATGCCGACACCGTCGGGACCGGCGATCTGAACCAGGCAGAGATGGGGCCAGTATGTCCGCTCGCGCATGAATTCGGTGTCGATGCACAAGAAGTCCTCGCCGGCCAGGCGGTCGCAAAGTTCCGCGAGTTCGGTCGCGTCCGTGATCATGGTCATGGCACAGCTATAGCATCGCACCCCGAGCCCTTGCCACTTTCCCGCAGGAAAGGGCCGACCGGCGGGGATCGACCGACCGTGCGAACCCGCGTATAGAGGCACCATGCGATCAAGGCCGACAGGCACAAATCCGCCGCCGCCATTCCGGCGTTGGCGCCGGCATCGCCAGGTGAGGTGATGGCCGGGCGGAAAGTCTGGCTGGAAGTGGCGCTCAACGGCCCGTTCACCCGTGCCCGCCAACCGCGGATTCCGGTGACGGTGGCCGAGATCGTCGCCGAAGGCATCGACTGCGTGCGCGAAGGCGCGGCGATCATCCATGTTCATGCCTATGACGGCGGAACAGGCCGTCAAAAGGATGATCCGGACCTCTATGAGCGGATCATCGAAGGCATCCGGGCCGAGGCCGACGTGATCGTCTATCCGACGGTCGCGCTGGCCGGAGATGCCGCGACCGATCTACCGGCTGATGTTGAGCGACGGCTTCACCTTCGGGTTTCCGCCCCGCGACTGGGCATTGGAAGCCTACGCGCGGCTCCGCGACGAGATCGCGCCGGGGACCCCCTGGATGATCGCCGGCCTGGCGGTCGACGTCATGCCGGTGGCCGCCTCGGCGATCGAAAGGGGCTATCACCTGAGGGTCGGGCTGGAGGACGCGCCGCTGGGGACGGACCGGTCCAATCCCGAACTGGTCGCGGCGGCGGCGCGATTGATCCGCGAGGCGGGTTGCGAGCCGGCGACAGCCGCGGAGGTCCGGGCGGCGCTGGCGGCCGGCGCCTGATCAGAGCGGCGTGACCGCTACCGGTCCGCCCCCCTTGCCCTCTTCCAGCGCCAGCGGATTTTGCAGTGGCCGGCCGAAGGGCGGCGCCTCGATCTCGAACACATCGCCGGCTCTGGCCTGGATTCCCGCCGGGAAGCTCAACACCCCGGCGCCGAAAAAATGCACGTGAACGTCGCCCGGGCGGCGAAACAGCGGATATTTGAAGTGGTGGTGCTCCAAATTGGCGATGCTGTGGGACATATTGGCCTCGCCGCTCAACATCTCCGCCTCCCAGAGCACGGCCGCGCCGCGCCGGACGCGGATCATGCCGGTCACGTCCTCGGGCAACGGACCGCACAGAAGTTCGGGTCCCAGCGCGCAAGGCCGGAGCTTGGAATGGGCCAGATACAGGTAGTTTCGGCGCTCCATCACATGATCCGCGAATTCGTTGCCGAGCGCGAACCCGACCCGGAACGGCCGGCCGTCGGCGCCGATCACGTAGAGACCTGCGATCTCGCCTTCCTCGCCGGCATCCTCGGCGAAGGGCGGGCTCCTGAGGGGCCGGCCGCAGCCAACAAGGATCGAGCCATCGCCCTTCCAGAACCATTCGGGCTGAACGCCGATCGCACCGGGGGCGGGCTTGCCGCCTTCGAGCCCCATCTTGAACATCTTCATGGAATCTGAAAGCTCGGCGGCGTCGCCCGACAGCTTGGCGTGCATTTCGTCGCGAGCCTGGGCGCTGCCCAAATGCGACAATCCGGTGCCGGTGACCAGACAATGGGCGGGGTCGGGATGATCGAGCGGCGGCAGCAGCCGTTGCTCGGCGAGCAGCGCCTCATAGGCCACGGTCTCGTCGGACACCCGCGCCGCGGCCACCGATTCGAGCGTCACGCCCCCGTGAGCGGCCTCGATCGCCAGATCGTAAATGCGTTCGGTGCCCGCGAGCACGGCGAACCGCGCTCCCGATTCCTCAGCCACGCCCACCCGCCGTTCGCTGTTCGCCGTTTCGAACTGGAGCAATCTCATGCCAACCTCCCGCGCGGTGCTCATCCCCGGTTATAATCCGCGCCTCCGGTCATGGGAGCAAGGGAGGGATCGGTGTCCGTCAGTGGGATCTGCCGCTTTCTGATGATCGCCGCCGTCGTGCTCGGCGCGGCTTCCGCCCGGGCCGAGGTCGTCGGGCTCGAGATCACGGAGCGGTCGGCCTTCGCCGGCGGCGCCGAATTCGGCGCGACCGGCGCCTACGAGAAGATCACCGGCCGGCTCCGTTACGCGGTCGACCCCGACCACTCCGCCAACC
>CAJWQN010000027.1 GCA_913045505.1 uncultured Rhodospirillaceae bacterium
TATTGACGGTGGTCGCGCCGGCCCGGATCGCCGTCTCGACCGCCCGGCACAGGAAATCGGGCGTGCTCCGGGTCGCGTCCAGGGCCGCCCATTCCACGTCGTCGCAAACCGCTCGGGCCGAGGCGACCGCGACCTTGATTTGTCCGAGCCGATCCCGGACGCGCCCGTTTTTCCTGCCCGAGGCGACCCCGTTGAAGGTATGGATTCGGGACCGCCGGGCTTGGCTGAGCGCCCTCCCCGCGCGCGTGATCGCTTCGGGCTCGGGAGAGGCGATACAGCAGACACGGGCGTTTTGGATCGTGGCGGCGGCCGCGCGAACCTGCGCCAGATTGCGACTGCGGGCGCCGACCAGGGCAACCTCGATGACATCGAGCCCGGCCTCGTCGAGCATGGCGAATACCGCCAACCGATCTTCGAGCGCCACCCCGAGACCCTGGATGCCGTCGCGCAGGGTGGTGTCGAAAATCTTGACCTCGCGGAGCCCCATATCCTGCCCCGGTTTCAAAACAACCCTTCGATATGCCCGTCCGCGCCGAGCCTGATCTGGGTCGCGGCCGGCCGGCGGGGAAGCCCCGGCATGGTCATGATCTCGCCGCAGATGGCGATCACGAACTCAGCGCCGCCGCACAGCCGAACCTCCCGGATCGGAAGCTCAAAGCCCGACGGCGCGCCCATGCGGGTGGCGTCCGCCGTATAGCTGTATTGAGTCTTGGCCATGCAGACCGGGAAATGGCCGTAGCCGCTATCCTGCAACTCCGCGATGCGCTTGCGCACGTTATCGTCGGCGACCACATCCTCGGCGCCATAGATCGTGCGCGCGACCGTGCCCATCTTTTCCCAGAGCGGCATGTCGTCGGGATAAAGTGGCCGGTAGTCGGCGCCGTCGGCGTCGATTTGCCCGGCCACCTCCTCGGCCAACGCGATCGCGCCTTCGCCGCCCCGCGCCCAATGGTCGCATTCGACCACGGGAACCCGCAACTCGGCGCAGGCCTCGAATACCTGGCCGACCTCGGCCGCGGTATCGGCGGAGAACTTGTTGAGCGCGACCACCACGGGAAGACCGAAGCGGCGAAGATTGGCGACATGGCGGGCCATGTTGGCGCCGCCGGCGCGCACCGCGCGGGCGTCCTCGCCGCCCAGTGCCGATCTGGCGACGCCGCCATGCATCTTGAGCGCCCGCACGGTCGCCACCAACACCGCCAAGTCGGGCTCGAGTCCGCCCTTTCGGCATTTGATATCGAGGAACTTCTCGGCGCCGAGGTCGGCGCCGAATCCGGCCTCGGTGACCACGTAGTCGGCCAGCTTGCCGGCCGCCCGGGTGGCGATCACCGAATTGCAGCCATGGGCGATATTGGCGAACGGGCCGCCGTGGACGAAGGCCGGATTGTTCTCCAGGGTCTGGACCAGATTGGGCTTGATCGCGTCCTTGAGCAGCACCGCCATGGCGCCATTGGCCTCCAGGTCACGCGCGGTCACCGGCGTGCGGTCGCGCCGGTAGCCGATCACGATATTGCCCAGCCGCCGTTGCAGGTCGTCGAGGTCCGAGGCCAGGCACAGGATGGCCATCACTTCCGAGGCCACCGTGATGTCGAAACCGCCCTCGCGGGCGAAGCCGTTGGCGACCCCGCCCAGGGACGTGACCACGCCGCGCAGCGCGCGGTCGTTCATGTCCACGGCGCGCCGCCACGTCACGCGCCGGGTATCGATATCGAGCGGGTTCGACCAGTAGACGTGGTTGTCGATCATCGCCGCCAGCAGATTGTTGGCGGCGCCGATGGCGTGGAAATCGCCGGTGAAATGAAGGTTGATGTCTTCCATCGGCACGACCTGCGCATAGCCGCCGCCGGCGGCCCCGCCTTTCATGCCGAAGCAAGGCCCCAGGCTGGGCTCGCGCAGACAGATCAGGGCGTTCTTGCCGATCCGGTTGAGGGCGTCGCCGAGCCCGACCGTGGTCGTGGTCTTGCCTTCCCCGGCCGGTGTCGGCGTGATCGCCGAGACCAGGATCAGCTTCGATTGGCCCCGCGCCGCCAGGGACTCGATATAGGACAGCCCGATCTTGGCCTTGTGGTGACCGTAGGGTTCGACCGCCTCGGCCGGGATTCCCAGCACCTCCTCGGCGAGTTCGACCACCGGTCGCATCCGCGCCTGCCGGGCGATTTCGATGTCGCTTTTGGGATCCGTGTGTTGGGCTGTCGCCGAATCGGGCATTGTTCAGGTCCTGAAGGTCGGGGTGGGCGGTTATTTCAACCGATAGACACGCGCGGCGGTGTCGTGAAACAGGGCCGCGCGCTCGGCGGCCGAGAAATCCGCGGTCACGCGCTTGAACGAGTTCCACAGCACCCGGTACGAGCACGACACCTTGTCGACCGGAAAATTGCTCTCGAACATGCACCGCTCGACACCGAATCGTTCGATACAATGCAGGAAATAGGGCGCGGTGGCCTGGGCCAGCGCCTCCGAGCCCGGCGGCCGGTCGCGGTGGTGCCAGGCGAATCCGCACTGGGACATCGACAGCCCGCCCAACTTGACCACCACGTTGGGACATTGGGCGAGCCGGTCGATCGCCCGCGTCCACTGGGCGAAGACCGCGTCCCGCCCATCCTTGTAGGGGCCGATGCCCAGTGGTCCGCCGACATGGTCCAGGATGATCGGGGTGTCGGGAAACGCCTTCGCCAGATCAGCCACATCGTCGATCTGGGTGAAATAGAGCCAGGCATCGAAGCTCAGTCCAAAACTCTCCAGACAAGCGAAGCCCGCCCGGAATTCGGACTCGCGCAACAGACCCGCGTGGGGCTTGGTGTGCGAATTGCGGATGTCGGGGCTAGCATCCCAAGCGCTGGCATGGCGGATGCCCCGGAACCGGTTGGGGCTGGCGGCGATATGGGCTTCGAGCACCGGCGCGACGGCGCCGCCGAGGGTGAGATCCGCGAAACTGACGATCCCGGCCGCGATCCGGCCCGGCCCATAGTGCCCGCTGGCGCTTTGCGCGGCCACGCCCTGGACGAATTCGGTTTCGCCGATCGGCTTCATGGCCGCCGGGCCGTCCTGCCGGTACATCGCGGTGCATTCGACGAACACGGTGCTGACGACGTCATGGCCGCTGCCGGTATCGGCGGTCACTTCGTCGATCAGATAGCGGCTGTCGGGAAAATCCCACAGATGATGGTGCGGATCGCAAATCGCGAGCCCGGGATCGATCACCGGCTCCTCGGTGAGCGCCAGCCACTCAGCTCTGTCCATGGCGCGCCTCAGCCAGGCTGTAGAGGGTTGGACCCGGCGGGCGAGCGTCGCGCCGGATACCGGTTTCGTGTCAGGGCCATGGTTTCGTGCTCAGCGGAGGGCCAATATGGCATGGTATAGGGAGGATTGTATAAACGATACCGACGGGATCGGCGAGAGGCGAGTCCGGGGAAGGAGGACGAGTGGCGAATCGATCGGGGCACCAGGGTCGCGGCATCTTTTGGCTGGCCGTGCTCGTGGTCCACCTGTCCTTCCCGGCCCTGGCCGAAGAGGCCGCGTTGCCGCCGGGCGTGGTCGAGATCGGGGCGCCCCAGCCCCTCGAGATCAGCGGCGTCGCGGCGGTGCCGGGCGGCTACGCGGTGGTCGGCGACGGCACCCACGATCACGGCCGGGTCTGGCCCGACGGGGCGCGGTGGATCATCGAGCCGCAGGTGCGCGGACCTGAATCGGTCGATGTCGGGTTCGCGCCCGGTGGCGGCGAGTTGTGGCTGGTTCTGGGCGAGGACCACGGAACCTTGGGCGATTCGCGCGGCGGCGCCTATGTTTTCGAAGACGAGTATCGCGAAATCTGCGGCCGCGGACTCGAGGGCCTGGCGGTGCGCTGGGGTGGCGGGGCCTGGGACGTGGCGGTGCTTTGGGAAGGCGGCTTCTTCGAGCCCGACCGGCCCGGCTGCGGCCCGCCGGGCGAATTCGCCAAACCTCGGGTCGCGTTGCTGGAATGGGTCGGCGGCAAGGGCACCGACGGCCCGTATCGGAGCTTTACCCTCGACGTGCCCCTGCCCGGCGACGGCCAGCGGTTCCGTGCGCCCGATCTGGTCTGGGACGATAACCGACTGCTGGTCCTGCTCGCCGCGACCGACGCCGCCGATCGGAATTTCGACCATACCTGGCTGCAGCGCTTCGATTTGGCCGGTGCCCCGGTCGGCGCCCCGGCCAAGCTCGACGAGATCTGGGGCGCCTATTGGGATGGCAAGAACTGGGAAGGCCTCGACTGGACGCTGGACGGCGCCAGTCTGGTGATGGGCTTCGATGCCGCCCGCGGCCGACGGGTGCTGACGGTGTTTCCGGTTCCGATTCCGTAACCCCGATCCGGCCTTCGCCATCGGCGGTCAAGAGTGGTAGAAGCCGGAGACAAGGGCCTGGAGGTTGAACTTCTCGTCTTGTTTCAATCCGCTGCTTGGTGTCCGGCGACATCCTCTGCGTCAACGCCGCGCGCTTGAAATGCGGTTGAAAGCCCAATGAAAGCCACGATCAGAAATGTCGGCGGATCGATTCCGCCATGACTTCCGGATCGGTGCCGTGGCCAAAGATCTCGATAAGCCGTCTATCGGTATCGACAAGATAGACTGCCGCGGAATGGTCCATCAGATAGCCGGCCAGCGAATCCGGCGCTTCGACGCGGGCATAGTAAACGTCGTAGGTTTGGGCCAGGTTCGCCACCTGTGCATCCGTACCGGTGACCCCGACAATTCGCGGGTGAAAATTGGCGACATACTCCTTGAGCAACGCAGGCGTATCGCGGGCCGGATCAACGGAAATGAAGAGCGCCTGAACCTTCTTTGCATCGTCGCCCAGCAAGTCAAGAGCCTGCCCGATAAATAACAATGACATCGGACAGACGGCGGGACAGTGTGTATAGCCAAAGAAAACCAACAAGTACCTGCCCGCGTAGCTCGCCTGAGTCACCTCGACATCATTCATGTCGGTGAGCGAATACGGACCATCGATCACCGCCTTGTCCTGCGCGCTCTCGCTCGATACTGAAAACAAGATAAGTGCACTGGCGAATAATGCCCCAATGATTTGTAATCTCATGGGAAGGTCTCCTCCATATTCTGTCTCCGATGGGTCGTCGGGACGAGTCATCATATCCGCGTCAAACCCACCGAGGCCGAAGCTGTTGTCACTCCGACGGCGTGAACATCGATCCCGTTCAGTCGCATGTCGGTTCACGTTCGGTAGCGCTTGACCATGATATTGCGGTCAATACCGCCGGTCTTTCGACAGCGTTTGGAACGCCGGCACTGCCATCACAGCGGTCCGAACGCAAACTTCCAGCCAACCGTGATGACCCAGTCGGTTTCCAACTGGGGGCCATTCAAATCTTGATACACCGGTAGGCCGACCTCGATACCGAACTCGTGACCGCTCAGAAAACCGCTTTGGCCGACCACACTTGCGCCGAGGGAAACGTCCAGCCGATCACCGCCTTGTGCGTTGGTGAGCGCGGTTTGGACCGGTACGGTGATCCGCGGATCCTGGCCGTCGATCGTGCCGATCGTACGCCCTTTGACGCGCGCGGTGGTGCTAAGCCAGTTGTTCCATTGATGACTGCCCCAAGCGGTCAACGCATGTTGGTCCCCCAGGGCGTAATCGGCATCGTTTCTGCCGATGCGAATGACGCCGGTGTACTGCGCGCCCCAACCCCAATCACCGACCGAGACGGTGTAAGTGAGACCTGGCAACAGGTCGTAGGTTCCGGAACCCAGTTGCATGGGATACGGCAAAGTCAGGACAGGACGGGTATTCGCCGGGCTCAGCACAGCATCTTCCGCGTCGATGGAACCCGTCGGAAAGCTCACGCCGGCATTCAGATGGGCATGATGGACGCCGACATCCAACAGCCGGATCAGCCCGGTCAGACGGGTATCACCGAGACCACGGGAGCGCGTTGTGAATTCCCCCAACCGTACGGTTCCCGCCGCGCCACCGAACGTGACATGGCTCATCTCCTTCTCTTGGTAAGAAGTCATGGCCATTACGGTAAGCCAGTCGGCCGGCGCATTCATGAGCCCGAACATATGCATGTCCACGGTCATGTCGGTAGGCACCACGCGCAGCGTCGGCCGGCCGCCGAACGGATTCGGCACGGTGGTGACGATTTCTTCCGGCGAAACATCGTCGGTACCGATTCGGTTACCCGCCATATCCATGTGCATGAAACGGTACGAGACCATCCATTCTCCGGCCTCATGCATATGATCGCCCATGACTCCGAGCGGCGTCGGCACCCCGTGTTGGTGACCGAGGCTGGCCAGGATGTCTTCTTCGCCTTCACGCAGCCCGCGAATCTCCGCCCGTAGAGATATTGGACCGACCTTTTCAAAGTCGATGGTGAGGTCGAGCGTTTCTCCGACCTGGAGGGGCTTGCGAAGGCCGAACAACATCAGATGGTAACCGTTGGGGTTAAACACGACTTGCTCGTTCGGTGGAATTTCGATGCTCGCGACCCGACGCATCCGGGCGATGTCATCGGTCACGGTCACCAAATGAAGTTCGACCCGTCGTGCCGCCGGCGTGCTGGCTCCGACGATCCGGTCGGCGGTCCCGCCGCGATTTTCGATTGTCAAATAAATGGCCCCGATATTGACCACCGGAGGCGTGGCGCGCGACCAGGCGTTACCGGCTATGATGTCTTGTGCGAAGCCCGACCACGGCATCGCGGCCATCGCGATGATCGTGGCCAATGTTGCCAATGTGGCTCTTTGCATGTTGCAACCCTCCCTGTCAGCACTGAGGGTTCGTTCGGTCTTGAGATTGGCGCGCCGAGCCCGACCCTCGCCCGACGCAGTGGCGCGGGTCGGACTTGTCAGCGCCACCGCGGCGCCGGCGAACAACAGGTAAAATCCGAGTCCTTTAGACATCGGGCGTCCTCCTTGCTTCGTGCAACCCGAGCCGCGGCCACCCGGGTCACGGGCGTCCAGCCGTCAGCTCTTGCGATTTCCGAGGCTAGGAGGCGCGCGGCGGCGCGCGGTTTCGAAGGAGGAGGAGGTTGAGTGGCGGCCGTTGGACCAAGGCATCCGGCGCCGGGTTCGGCGGCTCCGCCGGGAGCCAATGGACCAGCACCAGCATCGGCGCCAGGGCAATCGACAGGTTCTGGCAGAGGACCAGACAGGCCAGGCAATGGGGCGCCTGATACGGGACCGGGGGCGGCGGAGCCTCGTCTCCGGGCAGGTTCGCCGCTGAAACCCGCTTGGGACCATTGGCGGTGCAAATGACAACGTCACCGCCGAGGCCGTAACTGGCGTCGTCTGGAGCCGACAGCGGGACCGGCCCGGCCAGATGCCACACGCCCAGCGCCAGTTGAAAGACCGCGCCCAGCATGGCCAAGGACATGGCCCATGGTCGGGATGTAACGAGGCTGCCGCTCATTCGACCCATCACGATCATCTGTCCGGCGCGGTCCGGCTGGGGCTTCGGCCATCGGCTTCTAGCACGGCCATCCGCCCCTGTCGATCGAACCACGGCCGGGTCGGCGGCGGTTCACGGGGATCGCCAGGGCCCCTCGGCGCGGGCGGCCTCGGGGAAATGCTTGGCAAGACCCTCAAAAGCGCAGTATAGGCAGGCGTTTCGATCAACCATCGTACTGGATGAGACAATGGCCAAGCCCTGGTCACCGGCGAGTTGGCGCGATCGGCCGATCCGCCAGCAGCCGACCTACGCGGACGCCGACGCCCGCGCCGCCGTCGAAGCCCGGCTCGGCGACTTTCCGCCGCTGGTGTTCGCCGGCGAGGCCCGAAACCTGCGCGCCCAGCTGGCCGCGGTCGCGGAGGGTCGGGCGTTTCTGCTCCAAGGTGGCGATTGCGCCGAAAGCTTCGCCGAGTTCCACCCCGATCATATTCGCGACACCTTCCGGGTGCTGCTGCAGATGGCGGTGGTGCTGACCTTCGGCGCCGGCTGCCCGGTGGTCAAGTTGGGCCGCATGGCCGGGCAGTTCGCGAAGCCACGTTCGGGCGACATGGAAACCCAGGACGGGGTCGACTTGCCCAGTTATCGCGGCGATATCGTCAACCGAATCGAATTCACCGCCCAGGCCCGGGAGCCCCAGCCGGCGTTGATGCTGGAGGCCTATTCCCAGGCCGCCGCGACGCTGAACCTGCTGCGCGCGTTTGCCCATGGCGGCTATGCCGATCTTCATCAGGTCCAGCGCTGGAATCTCGGCTTTGTCGCCGGCAGCCCGCAAGGCGAGCGTTACCGCGACATCGCCTACCGGATCAGCGAAAGCCTGGATTTCATGGCCGCCTGCGGCCTCAACTCCGACAACGTGCCGGAACTCGCCCGCACCGATTTCTTCACCAGTCACGAGGCTCTGTTGCTCGGCTACGAGCAGGCCCTGACCCGGATCGACAGCACGACCGGCGATTGGTACGACTGCGCCGCGCATTTGCTGTGGATCGGCGAGCGCACCCGAGCCCTCGACGAGGCTCATGTCGAATTCCTGCGGGGCGTCAACAATCCGATCGGGGTCAAGATCGGCCCGACCATGGACGAGGACACGCTGGTCCATCTGATCGACCGCCTCGACCCCCACAACCAGCCGGGCCGCCTGACCCTGATCAGCCGGATGGGCGCCGACAAGGTCGCATCGGTGCTGCCGCCGCTGCTCAGCCGGGTCAAGGGCGAGGGACGCCATGTGGTGTGGGCTTGCGATCCCATGCACGGCAATACCATCAAGTCATCGACCGGATACAAGACCCGCCCGTTCGATAAGATCCTGGCCGAAGTGCGTGATTTCTTCCAAGCCCATCAGGCCGAAGGCACCTATGCCGGCGGGGTCCATTTCGAGATGACCGGGCGCGACGTGACCGAGTGTATCGGTGGCGCCCAGGCGATCACCGAGGAGGGGCTTCGCGATCGCTATCACACCCATTGCGATCCACGTTTGAACGCATCGCAAAGTCTGGAACTCGCCTTTCTGATCGCGGAGGAGTTGAAGGCCGTGCGCGTCGGTGCCGAGAGGCCGGTGGCGGCGGCGCAGTAATCGCATCCTGGCTTTTCGCCGACGGCTGGGCCAAACTGGTGCGAATGCCACCTGAATTGTGAGATCAGTATGGTTGACGGAATCAGCAATACTCCCGCGGCGCTGACGGCGCTTCGCGCCCAGATCCGGGCCAACGCCGGGATCGATGAGGACCAGGGGCCGAGGGCGACGGCATCAGCGTCGGATATCGGCGCCGTCGCGATCGATCAGGACAGCAGCGGTGATCTGAGGGCCCTGCAGGCGGTGCAGCAGGGTCTCGCCAATGACCGCGGACTCGCCCGCGTCACGATCGCGGCGGCCGAGGAGATTGCCGGCCTGCTGGCGGCGGCGCGCGACTCCTCGGATGCCTCTACCGGCCAGACCGACGACCTGGCCGGGCGGATCGAGCAGGCCATCGCCGATGCCGGATTCAATGGAATCAACCTGTTGCGGCGCGGCGCGGCCGACCATGCGGTGATCGCCGACACCGATGGCTCTCGCCTGCCGCTGACCGCCCATGATTTCGAATCGGAGGTGATCGATCGCCTCGCGGAAGGCATCGATGACGCCATCGATCGGGTTCAAGCCGCGCTCGACCGGCTCAGGACCGAGGCGGCCGCACTCGGCATCCAGGCCGGATTCCTGGATGCGATCGAAGACGCGACCGCCGGCGGGCTCGGCGGGATAGTCGATCCCGGCCTTGCCCGCGATGCCACCCTGTCCGCCGCCGGCCAAGTCCGCGAGCAACTCGCTCTCTCCGGCCTCAGTATCGCCAACAGCCAGCCCGCGGTCCTCGCCGGCCTGTTCGCCGATCTCGGCTGACACCTCGGCGCCGCCGTTGGGCGGCGAGGATTCGGCGATCGATCCCATGGAGCTGGTGTTGGCCGCCCTCGGCTCCTGCCGGACCATCGGCCGGGTCACCCACGCCAACTTGCGCGGCGTGGACTCCCGCAAACCGGAGACCAAAGCCGCGGCCGAGGCCGGCTCGCCCGTTCTCGACGTCCTGCTCAACGGCGTCGGGGTGAGTGGACCCATCGAAAGGGTCTGAGCGGGCTCGCGCTCAGGATTATCGCCGGCCCCTTGCGCGGGATTGACCGTGACGGGTGCGCTCAAAAGGCAAGGGCGACCGAGGCCCAAAACTTGCGGGTGTCGGTGGCGAAATTCCTGGCACGGTAGTCGGCGTATTCGAGCGACAGGGTGACCGTGTCGCGGAACCTGTAAGACACGCCGAGGTCGATTTCGTCACCATAGCGAGCGCCTCCGTTATCGGCGATGAAATCGTGATACTCGGCACGGACTCGGGTGCCCCCGAGCCAGTTCGGTTTGGTCGGTATCCAATCCAGCGCCCCATAGCGGTCGATCAGGCCGTCTTCGGGCGTGGTGCTGAACTTGTCGACCCAGCCCCGATTGCGGTGCTTGGCCCCGATCGGGGTCTGCAAAGCGGTGATGCCATCGCCCTCCAGGAGTCGGAAGCCCAGCTTGGCGGTGAGCCCGCGGG
The DNA here is from genome assembly GCA_913045505.1 of uncultured Rhodospirillaceae bacterium. GTDB lineage: Bacteria > Pseudomonadota > Alphaproteobacteria > UBA7887 > UBA7887 > CAJWQN01. The sequence continues at coordinate 10,479 of CAJWQN010000027.1, forward strand.
CGCGGAAACCGGGCTCGACCAGGGCGAACAAATGACTCGATTCGGTCGGATTGGCACGATAGTCGGTTTGCCAGGCCAGCTCGGCGGTATAGACGAGTGCAACAGCCGGGCCGAGCGGAGCGCTCCCGGCAATACGTCCGCCCAGGGTCCGGTTGGACAGGTCCGGGCGATCGTCGAGTGCGATGAAATGGGCGAACGCGCCCAGCTTGCCGTAACGCCACCCGGTCCAGCCGACATCGAGCAAATGGCTGTCGCTGTTGAAGTCGCCTTCCACGGCGTCCTCGCCCGCCGTGCGATCGACCAGCCAGACGTAAGCGTAGGCGAGAGTCGAGTCGGCCAGGGCAGTGGTGGTCGCGGTGATCGAATCGTAGGTCTGTTGATTTTGACGGAACTTCGCGCTCGCCACCCAGTTGCGATTGCCGAGATCGATTTTCTGGCGGCCCAGTTTGATCCGGGTTTCGGGCAAGCTGGTATTGGCGATCCAGTAGCGGTTGGGCTCGGTGCTCGGCGCGTCGCCGACCAGCGGAAATTCCGTCAAACCGTTGATCCGGTCGTTGTAACGCTGCCGCCCGATGGCCTCGATATGCTCGAGCTCGACCAGACCGGAGAAATCTCTCCATGTCGCCGTGTAGCCCAGGCGCAAGCGAAGGGTCGAGGCATCTGCACGCTTGGCGCGGCCGTCCTCCGCCACATGCTCGAAGCGGTAACGCGCATCGAGTAGGGCCTCGCCATCGGCGATGGCGGCCAGCAGGTCGTCGCCGGCCCATCCCGGGTTGGAAGCCAGCGCCAGGCAGACCAACGCCGTTCGAACTCGATAAGCACCCATGCAAGGATCAACCTAGCGGTGGCCAGCGCGGGCGGATCAAAACCCCAAAATTGATTCGTTTGCAAGTGCCCGACATCGGGCTCGACGGCGCCCTTGAGCGGAACGCAAGGCCGTGTCATGGTTCGCCAGTCCGTGTCAGTTCCGCCCGCCCAATGTCCGAATTCGAAGACTTCGTCGCCAGCCATACCGACAACTATTTCAAGCGCACCCGCGCGATCGTTGCCCACAACGGCGCGCGGATCGTCACCTACGCCCTGTTCATGCGCCGCCCGGTGGTGTTCTGCCCGGCGCTGTCGGTCGCGTGGCTGAAGCAAGCGGCGCGTGAGCGCAACACCCGGTTCGAGATCGCCCCTTGCTTCGAGGAGGGCGCGCGGGTCGGCGCCGGCGAGCCACTGATGTACATCACCGGGCCGATGGTCGATCTGGTCGATCTGGAGACGATCTATCTCCAACGCCTCGGCGCGCCCTGTGTCGCGGCCTACAACGCCTATCACATGTGCGCCGACCTGCCCCATGTGGGGTTCCTGGCGATGGACGCGCGCCATTGCGCGGGCAGCGAGATGGCCGACATGATGGCCTATGCCGCCAGCGTCGGCTCGGCCAAGGCCAAGCGCGAGCACGACGCGGTCGGCTTCATCGGCAGCGCCAACGATGCCACCGCCCATTATTTCGGCCAGGAGCACGGGCTCGGCACCATGCCCCACGCCCTGGTCGGCTATGCCGGCTCGACCCTGCGCGCCGCCGAATTGTTCCACGAGACCTTCGCGGATGCGCCGCTGACCGTACTGGTCGATTATCATGGCAAGGAAATCACCGACAGCCTGGCGGTCTGCGCCCGGTTTCCCGAACTCGCGGCCGAAGGCCGTCTCAGCGTTCGTGTCGACACCCATGGCGGGCGCTTCGTCGAGGGACTCGATACCGCCGAGTCCTACGCCGTGCTCGACCGTCAGGTCCCCGAGGCGGTGCGCACCTACCGCACCGAAACCGAACTCCGCTGGCTGGTCGGCACCGGAGTCAGCGCGGCCGCCATCCACCATGTGCGCGAGAGCCTGGACCGCGCCGGCCACGACCGGGTCCGGATCGTGGCCAGCTCCGGCTTCAATCCGGCCAAATGCCGTCTGATGGCCGCCGCCAGGGCGCCGATCGACGTTATCGGCACCGGCTCCTACCTCCCGGAAAGCTGGTCCGAAACCTACGCCACCGCGGACATCGTCGCCTATGACGGCACCCCCTCGGTCAAGGTCGGCCGCGAGTTCCTGCTCCGCGAGCGCCGGTGAGAGCCCGGCGCGCGCCGCCGGGTCATTTTCCCGATCCGGCGCATCTGATATCGTTTTCCCAGGGGGTGAGCCGAGGAGTCGTTTTCGATGGCAGGAATTCAGGTGAATCGCCAACGCGTGGCCGATATCCCAAGATTCCTTGGGCCGATATCATTTCGATGAGAAATCGGCTTGTTCATGGATATTTCGAGATCGACAATGATCGGGCGTGGGATACGGCCACCGACGACCATCCCCAACTCGTCGTGCAACTGAAAGACATTGGCTTGGCAGGCAAGGGATCGCCGGGTTCGTGAAGAGTCCGGAACCACTGCCCGTCACGGAGACACGACGTTTCCCATGACCGATCACATGACCATCGCGCTGGCCCAGATCAATCCGACGGTGGGCGACATCGACGGCAACGTCCGCCTGGTGCGCACGGCGCGGGCCGAGGCGACGGAACACGGCGCCGATCTGGTGGTGTTCAGCGAACTGGTGGTGTGCGGCTATCCGCCCGAGGACCTGGTGCTGCGCGGCGCGTTTCAGGACGCGGTGGAGGCGGCGGTCGAGGATTTGGCCGGCGCCACCGCCGACGGCGGGCCGGCGCTGCTTGTGGGCGCGCCCTGGCGGGCCGAGGACAGGCTTTACAACGCGGCTCTGTTGCTCGAAGGAGGCGCGATCGCGGCCAAGCGCTTCAAGCACAAGCTGCCCAATTACGGCGTGTTCGACGAGGCGCGGCTGTTCGCGCCCGGCCCGGTGCCGGGGCCGATCGCGTTCCGGGGCGTTCGCCTGGGTGTCATGATCTGCGAGGACATGTGGACGCCGGATGTCGCCGAGTCCTTGGAGGAATGCCAGGCCCAGTTGCTGATCGTGCTCAACGGCTCGCCGTTCGAGCAGGACAAGGATGACGAGCGGCTCAACCTGGCGGTGGCGCGCGCGACCGAGACCAAATTGCCGCTGATCTACGTCAACCAGACCGGCGGCCAGGACGAGTTGGTGTTCGACGGCGCGTCGTTCGTGCTCGACTCGGGCTGCCGGTTGCAAGTCCAGGCGCCGGCCTGGCGGCCCGCGCTCACGCTGTCGCGGTGGTCCGGCAATGCCCAGGGTCCCTGGCGGCCGGCCGACGGCGATCGCGCGCCCGATATCGTCGGTTTGGAGGCGGTCTATTGGGCGATGGTGGTGGGCCTGCGCGATTACGTGGACAAGAACCGGTTTCCGGGTGTGGTCGTCGGCCTCTCGGGCGGGGTCGATTCGGCCCTTTCGGCGGCGGTGGCGGTCGATGCCCTGGGACCTGAGCGGGTCCATTGCGTGCGCTTGCCGTCGCGCTTCTCGTCCGACCACAGCTTGGACGACGCCGCCCAATGCGCCGAGCTGCTGGGCGCGCGTCTGGACACGGTGCCGATCGAGCCCGCCCACGCCGCGTTCGAGGCCATGCTGGCGCCGCTGTTCGCCGGTCGCGCCCCCGACGAGACGGAAGAGAACATCCAGGCCCGCGCCCGTGGCCTGGTGCTGATGGCGCTGTCGAACAAGCTCGGCGCCATGGTTCTGACCACCGGCAACAAATCCGAGATGTCGGTCGGCTACGCCACCCTCTACGGCGACATGTGCGGCGGCTATTCGGTGCTCAAGGATGTCTACAAGACCACCGTGTTCGCGCTCTGTCACTGGCGCAACCAGAGCTCCCGGGAAGGTATGCTCGGTCCGGCCGGAAGAGTGATCCCGGAATCGATCATCACCAAGCCGCCCTCGGCCGAGCTCCGGCCCGACCAGACCGACCAGGACAGCCTGCCCCCGTATGACGTCCTCGACGATATCCTCCAGGGCCTGGTCGAGCACGAGCGGACGGTCGAGGAGATTTGCGCCCGCGGCCACGATATCGAAACCGTCCGCCGCCTGCGGCGTTTGCTCTACATCGCCGAATACAAGCGCCGCCAGGCGCCGCCGGGGGTCAAGATCACCCGCCGCGCCTTCGGCCGCGACCGCCGCTACCCGATCACCAACGGATTCCTCAGCCAGGAGTGACGGGCGGAACCGGATGCGGGCATGGACCGAATTGGGGGCATCTGTTACCACTGAAAGGTCGTGTGTCGGGCGTGACGCGCGATTCCAGGAATACGGTTAGACCCATGCTTCAAGAGCCGGCGAATAGATCCGCCGTGAGTGATGGTGACGAAGTTTCGCGGCGTTTGACGGCGGAACGCACCGCGTTGGCACACTTCCATGTTTGCTCGTTGGAGTTGTTCGGCTCGACGGCGAGCGGGACACCAAATGCTGAAAGTGACGTCGATCTGTTGGTCACCTTCGATCGCCCCGTGGACCTCTTTCATTTCTTGGAATTGGAAGAATTCTTGAGCGGCGTCCTTGGCCGCAAAGTCGATCTGGTGCCGCGGGAAAGCGTCAAGCCGGCGCTTCAAGGCCGAATTTATGCCGAGGCCCGGCGTGTCGCCTAGACCATCGCCCCAGCGTATTCATGACATGATTAGGGCAATTGAACGAATACAGGACTACACGGCCGGAATGGATTACGCGAGGTTTTGCCGGGACCCGAAAACCGTGGATGCCGTGGTCCGGAATCTGGAAATCATCGGAGAGGCATCGAAGAGGGTTCCGAAGTCACTTGCCGCGCTCTACACCGATGCCGACTGGCGACGGATCGGCGCGATGAGAGACAAGCTCATTCACGACTATGCCGAGACCAACACCGGATTGGTTTGGGAAACGGTACAGACTCGGTTGGGCTCGTTGGACCGGGCATTGAGGCAGATGCTGCAAGTGGCGGAACAAAATGATCGCGGCGGCGGCAAGAAACGATGACCCTGCATCTTTACAACACCCTGACCCGGACCAAGGAGGCGTTCCGGCCGATCGAACCGGATCATGTCCGCATGTATGTGTGCGGGCCGACGGTCTATGACCGGGCGCATATCGGCAATGCCCGGCCGGTGGTCGTGTTCGATGTCCTCACTCGCCTGCTCAGGCGCGAATTCAAGCGCGTCACCTATGTGCGCAACATCACCGATGTCGACGACAAGATCATCGCCGCCGCCGACGGGACCGGCGAGCCGATCGCCGAATTGACCGCGCGCACCACCGCCATGTTCCACGACGACATGGCGGCGCTGGGGGCGCTCGAACCCGACGCCGAGCCGCGCGCCACCGATCATGTCCAGCCGATGGTGGCCATGATCGAGACCCTGATCGGCGGCGACCATGCCTACGCCGCCGACGGCCACGTGCTGTTCCATATCCCGACCATGGCCGGTTACGGCAAGCTTTCGGGACGCAACCGCGACGAGCTGATCGCCGGCGCCCGGGTCGAGGTCGCGCCCTACAAGAAGGACCCGGCCGATTTCGTGCTCTGGAAACCCTCGACCGCCGACCAACCCGGCTGGGACTCGCCCTGGGGCCGGGGCCGGCCCGGCTGGCACCTCGAATGCTCGGTCATGAGCGCCGCCTATCTGGGCGAAACCTTCGATATACACGGCGGCGGCCGCGACCTGATCTTCCCCCATCACGAAAACGAGGTCGCCCAAAGCGAATGCGCCCATGGCGGCAAACAGTTCGTCCGCTACTGGGTCCATAACGGGCTTCTCACCGTCGATGGGGAGAAGATGTCCAAGAGTCTCGGCAATATCCACACCGTCCGCGACATGCTCGACGACGGCTGGCCCGGCGAGGCGATCCGCCTGATGATGCTCAGGACCCATTACCGCCAACCACTCGATTTTTCGTTTGCCGGTCTGCGCGAGGCCAAGCGGAAGCTCGATCGCTGGCACCGGGTCACCGCCGAGTCCGGGCCACCCAGCGACGAACTTCCGGCCGCATTCGGAGCCGCGTTGCTGGACGACCTCAACACGCCGCAAGCGCTGGCGGAAATGGATGCCCTGGTCGATCAAGCCTCCGTCGGGAGCGGACAACGTGCCTTGGAGGCCAAACAGGACCTGCGCGCGGCGGGCCAATTTCTGGGGCTACTGGGACAAGGTGCCGAAACTTGGTTCCGAGGCTCGGCGACGGACGACGACGCGGCATCCCATATCGACGGCTTGATCGCCGAACGGGCGGCCGCCCGCGAGGCCGGGGATTTCGCCGCCGCCGATCGGATTCGCGACCGGCTCGCGGAGAAAGGGGTGGTCCTGGAGGACGGCCCCGACGGCACCACCTGGCGGCGGGCGGGATAGGCGCGGGCGCCATGGCCGAGCGGGTCTTTGTCTACGACACCACGCTCCGCGACGGCGGCCAGACCCAGGGGGTCGATTTCGGCATCGCCGACAAGATCGCGCTGGCCGGAGAGTTGGACGGGCTGGGCGTCGACTACATCGAGGCCGGCTGGCCCGGTGCCAACCCGACCGACGACGCGGTGTTCGCCCAATTGCCGGCCCTGGCCCGCGCCCGGATCGTGGCGTTCGGCATGACCCACCGCTCGGGGAGGAGCGCGGAGAACGATCCCGGCCTCGCCGGGGTTCTCAACGCCGGAACCGAAGCCGTGTGTCTGGTCGCCAAGGCCTGGGATTTCCAGGTCGAGACCGCGCTCGGCATCGGCCTCGACGAGAACCTGGCGATGATCGGCGACAGCACAGCCTTCGCGGTTCGGCGCTGCGACGAAGTGCTGCTCGACGCCGAGCATTTCTTCGATGGTTACAAGGCCGCGCCCGACTACGCCCTGGCCTGTCTCGACGCCGGGCTCGAGGCCGGCGCCCACTGGCTGGTGCTCTGCGACACCAATGGCGGCGCCTTGCCCCACGAGATCGAGGCCATCGTCTCGGCGGTCGCGGCCAAGCTGCCGGGCGACAAGCTCGCCATCCACTGCCACAACGACAGCGGCACGGCGGTCGCCGGCAGCCTGGCGGCGGTGCGCGGCGGCGCGCGCCAGGTCCAGGGCACCATCAACGGCCTCGGCGAGCGCTGCGGCAACGCCAACCTGATTTCGGTGATCCCCAATCTGATGCTCAAGATGGGCTTCGAGACCGGGCTCGGGCGCGACGGCCTGGCCCGTCTCACCCATCTCTCGCGCCTGTTGGAGGAGCGGATCAACCGGTCCCACAATCCATCCGCGCCGTTCGTCGGCGCCTCCGCCTTCGCCCACAAGGGCGGCCTCCATGTCTCGGCGGTGGCCAAGGACCCACGCACCTACGAGCATGTCGCACCGGACTCGGTCGGCAACCGGCGGGTGATCGTGGTCTCCGATCAGGCCGGTAAGGCGAACTTGCTGGCGCGGCTCGATGAGCTCGGGATTTCGATCGATCCCAAGAGCCCCCAGATCGGTCGCCTGGTCGAATTGGTCAAGGCGCGGGAATCCCAGGGCTACGCCTATGACGGCGCCGACGCGAGCTTCGAGTTGCTCGCCCGGCGGACCCTTGGCACCGTGCCCGACTACTTCACCCTGACCAGTTTTCGGGTGCTGGACGAGCGCCGCCACGACGCCGACGGCGTGCCGATCACGCTGTCGGAGGCGACCATGAAGCTGGTGGTGGGACCTGAGCGGATCATGACCGTGGCCGAGGGCAACGGCCCGGTCGACGCGCTCGCCCACGGTTTGCGCAAGGCGCTCTCGGGCGCTTACGCCGATCTCGCCGACATGCGCCTGGTCGACTACAAGGTGCGGATCCTGACACCCGAGGACGGCACCGGAGCCACGATCCGGGTGATGGTCGAAAGCGCCGACGGCACCGGCGCGCGCTGGGCCACAGTGGGGGTGTCGGACAACGTCATCGCCGCCTCTTACGACGCCCTGCACGACGCCATCACCTACAAGCTGCTCCGCGCCGAAGCCGGCGCCTGAGCGCCGTGGCCGGCACCGACAGGACGCGGGCCGAGGCCGAGGCGGCCGCCGTACCGGCGCCAGCGGTGGTGCTCATCGACCCCCAGCTCGGCGAGAATATCGGCACGACCGCGCGGGCAATGCTCAATTTCGGCCTC
>CAJWQN010000028.1 GCA_913045505.1 uncultured Rhodospirillaceae bacterium
CCGGCAGCAGGCGCAGCGCCACCACCAGGAACAAGCCGATCTCCTCGAGAGACAGGTCAAAGGCGCCGACCGCGAGATACAGGAAGACCAGGCCGAGCGCGACCACCGCGGGCTCGACAATCACGTCGAGCCGCGCCATCAGGGCGGCGAGGCGGACCATGTTGTCGCGCTGGCGGCCGGTGAGGCGGCCCATCACCGCGGCTTCGGCGGGCTCGGTGCCGGACAGGCGGATCAGGCGCAGCGCCTTGAGCCTCTCGACCAGGAAGCCGGCCATCGACTGATTGGCATCGGTAACCCGATAGCTTGCGCTCTGGGTCTTGCGCCACAACCCGCGCAGGCTGGCGCCGGCAAGGCCCAGGATCACGACCGCGGCGATGGTCGTGGGCAGTGACAGGGCAAGCAGCAGGGCAACATAAAGCAGCAGCGTCAAGCACAGGCCGGCCAAGGTCACGATCGAGAACAGGGCATAGATCAAGCGGTCGAGTTCAGTGGTGAGGTCATTGACCATGCCGCCGCTCAACTCGTGCTCGGCATAACCGGACATCGTGCCAAGATAGCGTTGAAACGCGAGATTCCGAACCGACCACAAGAGCTTTTCGCGGACCACGGCGGTGTACAGGACACGGGCGTACATGAACAGGGTACGGGCAAGTACGCAGGTGAAAGCCGCGACCAGTAGCGTCGCCAGCGTGATCGGCACGCCGGCAACCCGATACACCGAAACCAAGTATTCCCAATATCGGTTTTCGGCGATCAACGCCGCCACGTCGCCGTCGCGCTGGACGAACTGGAACACCGGCACCAGCATGGTCAGCCCAAGCGCCTCGAAGAAGGTGCTTCCCAAATAGAACGCCAGCAAGATCGCCGCGGTGCCGGGCCGAAACCCGAGGCGCAGGGCGATGCGCGTGATCTCAACGAGGGTCACCGGGCCTCGCCTCATTGCCGGCGGCTCGCCGAATCCAGGTCGGCCGGACGGCCCACATCCTGCCAATATTCGTGGATCGGAAACAGGCCCAGCTTGAGGCCGGCGGCGCGCCCCTGGTTCAATAGCTCGGGCATGTCGAACGGTTTGCCCGGCGGCACCAGTGCCCGAAACTCGGGGGCTAGATAATAGATGCCGGCGGCAACGAACTGGCGGATGCGCGGCTTCTCGTCGATGCCGACGAACAGGCCGTCGTCGCCGTGACGCACAACCCCGTAGGGCACCTCGATTTCGTGGCTCGCCACCGCGATGGTGCCGTCATAGGCGTGGCGGTTATGGAAGTCGCTCATCGCTGCGAGATCGACATCGGTCATTACGTCGCCGTTGATCACCAGCAGCGGATCACGCAGCCCGCTCGGCAGCAAACCCAACGCACCCGCGGTGCCGAGCTGAGTTTCCTCGGCGATCACACGATAGTTCGCCCGGCTCGCCCGCGCGTCGAGAAACCGAACGACTTGATCCTTCAGATAATGAACCGCCACATAAATCTCCACGACCCCGACAGCCTCCAACCGATCGAGGATATGGCCGAGGATCGGCGTGCCGCGAATTGGGAGCATTGGCTTGGGAGTCCGATCGGTGCGGCTGCCGAGGCGCGCGCCGAGCCCGCCGGCCATGACCAGGGCAACCGATATATCGCTCGCCCCACCGTCGGGAACCAGTACCTCCTCAAGCACGCCGCACGCATCGACGATCGGCAGGAACAGCATCCTCTCCAGCTTTTCGCGGTTGGCATGCGATTCCCCGGCGGTGCCGAGCACCGGCTTGGGATTCATGCATGCGGATGCTGGCTGCGCGGGATCGGTGCCACGCAGGATCGCGCGCCGGATGTCGCCGTCGGTGACGGTGCCCCCGACCCGATTGCCGGCATCGACCACGAGCTGGAACAGATGCGGCGAAGCGTCGATCCGGGCCATCACCTCGCGGATCGGAGTCTCGGGCCGGCAGAGATACCCATCGAGTGCGGCTCGTTCGATTCTTTGCATGGCTAACGACGACGCGATACGGTGAGAAAGCTGGATGCCAGGAAATGGCCCCGCCAGTCGTGGGCCAGCTTGTCCTCGACGGCGATGGTTTGCGCCTCCAGTTCCGGCCGTTGCCGATACACGAACGGTGGCGCCGCGTAGAACCGATAGAAGAGGATATCGGCGAGCGTAAAGCCGCTTTCGGAGAGCACGGCGCCAATGGTCAGTGGATTGTCGGCACGGGTCTGGACCTGGCGACGAATAGAGGTCGCGCCGTCGCCCGCCGCCGAGTCGCAGCCGAGCCGGGCACGCAACTGCCAGGTCAGATCCTCGATCTGGCCCGGGGCGAGGCTGCCGGTCTCCCGGACAAGCCTGGTCATCAGATCGGCGGTGAAACCATCGAGAGTGAACAGGTCGAACAGTTGATTGATGTGGGCGCATACCAGGGTGCCGCCGGGGCGCAGAATTCGCCGTGCCTCGCCATAGGCTCGGGCCGCCTCCTCGGCATCGAGATATTCGATCGGCCCCAAGCACAGAAGCACATCCACACTTGCGCTCTCGTAAGGCGGCGCCGTCGCAAAGGCTTCGCGGATCGTCACGTCGCCAAATCCGGCCTGGTCCAGACGCTGGTCGGCAAAGGCGACCATATTGGGCGCGAAATCACAGCCCTCGCAATCCCAGCCGGCGGCGCGAAGCGGCTCCAGGACATGGCCGCCGCCGCAACCGACGTCGAGCAACCGGCCCGGCGCATTGGAGCGCAGCGCCTGGAGTACATGCCGCCTCCGAATCTCGTAGAACGGATAGGGACAATCGGGTGTCTCGCCATGGCGATAGGCGATCTCACGAAAGCGCGGAAAGAATTCGTGGTTCCAAAACCGCCGGGCCTCGTGCTCCAAGAGGCTGCGCGCCGCCTACCGAACCGGCTGCTTCAACCGCCAGCGCCCATCCGTGAAGGCGACGACGTCGCGGTTGGCGAAGCGGTCGACGATGGCATCGAACGAGGTTTCGTCGACCCCGGTGTAGTCGAGCCAGGCACGCTTGAAGACCGGGTCCAGGCGGCCCTCGTGGGCGTTCACCAGTTCGACCGCGCGGGCGCGGGTCATGCGGTCGTAGCTGATGTGATTGAAGGCCACGTCGCTGACGCGGGCGAAGCCGAACTTGATGAACTTCAGCCAGCCGTTGACCTGCACGACCGGATCGTCGATCCCGCAATAAGTGTCGATCAGACCCTCGGGTGTGCGATCGAGCGGGCGAAAGCCGAGGTCGCGGGCCCGCAGATAGACCCCGAACCCGTCCCAGTTCACGTAGTAGCCGAGCCAGATGACGTTCAGCCCAGCGTCGTCCAGGGCCTCGGGCGACGGGCTGAGATAGGGTGCAATCTCAGATTTGTGAACGCCGGCGGCGGCCCAGGCAGTGGAGTCGGGCTCGCCGTCCAGGGAGTGCAGCATCTGCGACGCCGCGGCCGCGCCGTCGCCGGTGTCCTTGCCTCCGGATTCGTAATCGTGATTTTCGCCCATCACCAAAAGGCGAACTCCGAAATTGATCGCCACTTGCGCCGGCCAGGCGTAGATCGCCTTGTCGTGACCCCAGTTCGGCCAGGCCCTGGTGGCCATCCAATGGCGGGTGATGCGGCACTCGGTCGCCGGATTCAGGCGCAGGGTCACGATATCGACCCCGAACCGGTCCTGGAGATTTTGCAGGTTGGCCGCGCCGAGCGCGGTGGTGGTCTGTGGCGCCACATGTACGCAAAGCGGATGCATGCCCAGGATTTCCTTCATGTAATAGACCTGGAGATGCGAATCCTTGCCGCCGCTGATCGGGACCACGCAATCATAGCCGCCGTCGTCGCTCCGGCATCGGGCGCAGAGCGCGCGAAGTTCCTCCAACCGGGCCGACCAGTCCACCGAACGTTTGCGCTCCTGCGCCCGGCAACCGCTGCAGATGTCCTCCGCGTCGAAGCGGATACCCGGCTTGGTCTCCGGGTACACGCAGCGCCTGCAGTAGCGAAGCCGCGTCGGGTGATCGGCGGTGGCGACTTTCATGTTTGGTGCGGCAAGGTCGGGCAAGGCTCAGACCTTTCGGCCGGATGCCGGATCGGACTCGGCGGTGATCGGCATTTCGGTCAGATGGATGTTGATCGGCCGATAGGGTTTGTCCTTCTGGGCGACACAACCGTGACACAGGGTGCCCTTGGTCTGACCCTCGAGATGGCGTTGCCGGAGCTCCTGGAACTCCTGCGAATGCCAGGCCTCGAGCAGGGTGTTGCCGTGCAGGCTGCCGACCACCAGGTCAGCGTTAAAGTCGCTGCAACAGGCCGAAAGCCACCCTTCGACGGTAACGTTAAGATAGCTCCATAACTGATAGCATGGGAGACTGGTGCGCTGGTGGTTCAAGGGAATGCCGCGGTCGACGTCCTGGTAGCCGATGGATGGACGGGCGTTGTCGGCACTTTCGTCCCGCCGACCGAGCGGCGTGCCGATGACGATGAATGGGTAGCGGATCACCTCATCGACCAAGGCGCCGACGCGCAATTCGAGATCGGCGAAGGTGCCCCGGTTGAGATCGGTCTCGACGAAGCTGACGAATAGCTTCATCGCCGGGTTGTTGCGGCGCCGGTGTTCGGAAACGCGGGCGATATTTTCGATCACGGTGTCGAATTCGTCGACGCCGTGGACTCGCGCATAGGTCTCGCGGGTGCCGGCGTTGACCGAGAACTTGAGACTGTCGAGCCCGGCGCGGAGGACCGGCTCGAGTCGGGGGCTGACCGCCTTGCCGCCATTGGTCGACAGATAGACGTAGCTGAAACCGATGCGCTTGGCGGTGGCGACATAGTCGGCCAGGCCCTTGTTCAGGAATGGCTCGCCGCCGCTGTAGAACGACACCTCGCCGATGCCGCTGCGATGGGCATCGTCGAGAATGCGGAGCACCATCGCGCCGTCCATTACCGTCCGCGCGCGGGTCATGATCGGATTGGGGCAGAAGTAGCATTTGTGATTGCACGAATTGTTGATTTCGATCGCGATCTTGTCTGGAAGCGGCGGCGCGAGATCGCTCCGGTCGATGGCGAACCGTCCGCTGATTTGCGCTTCCAAGAATCCGGAAGTATCGGCGCCTTGGGTCATTGCGCAGTCTCCCGTTCCGACGCCGGTGTGCCGCCGGCGGCCCGCGCCGTCGTCACCGGGTCCAAACCCCTGCTCAGGCTGCCGAGCAGCGCGCGGCCGGCGCGCTCGACGGTTGCCGGGTCGTAGCGTTGAAAATCGACGTAATCGTAGTCTCCCATATCGAACGATGTCTCGACGACCGCGTGCAGGAAGCGGGAGCCGTCGCGCTTCGCCTTGGTCCTGTCGAAAGCCGGATCAAGTGCCGCCCGAACGCTCGACCCCTGTTTCCCGAGGTCGGTGACCGCGTGAACATGGGGCAGGAAATTGTAGAGGTTATGGCGCCCGAAGCTGATCACCGGCGTGCCCAGGATCGCCGCCTCGAAACCCACCGTGCTCGTGATCACGGCGACGGCGGTGGCATGCCGGGCGACCTCGAGGCCGGACTCGATCATGTCCAGCCACACCACGTTCTTGAGTTCGCCGATCTGATCGTAGAAGTTCGCCGGGCGCCGGCCAACCCCATGCATGGTCTCCTTGACCGCCAGCAGGTAGCCGGCCGGGAGATCTCTCGATAGCGCCGCGATCGCCGCATGCTGGAAGAAGAACTCGGGCGAGCTGACCCCGAGCGCGGTTTCCGGTTCGGTGCCCAGGGCATAGAACACATAGGGCTTGCCGCGAATCTCCGCGAACCGCTCGGTCCTGGGCGCCAGCATCCGCCGGGTGTCGGTCCAATGCCGAACCATGAAACGAAGCTCGTCCAGGGCGTAATAGCCCTTGGCTTTCTCGTAGCCGCGCAGGCGCCAATAGGTTCGACGCAGCGCGTGGTGGCCGAGACGCCCAAGCAGACCGAACACATTGTTGCCGCGAACGAACTCCTCGCGGAGCGTATTGGCGAGGTCGTAAGGTTGGTCGAGAACGGCTCCCGCATCCTGCTCCTGGCTGGCGGCACAAGCCTGAAACGCCCGTTCGATCGCCGGATTGTGGCCGTATACGTCGGTCGCCCAGTAGTGAAGATTCCGGGTTCGCGATCCCTTCATCTGGCGGAAGGGAATGCCCTTGGCGGCGGCGATGTGACCGCATTCGGACGACCCGCCGAGCACCAGGGTCACGTCCCGGTCGGCGAATACTCGCTCCCAATATGCGAACACCGCGTTGTAGCTGCGAACCATCTGCCCGTAGGTACTTTGCTCGGAATAGCGCGAACGGGGATGGTAAAACCCGGCCAGGGCATAGCCGCGCCCGAAATGCCGATTGCCGACCGCCAGGGTGTTGTAGGTGAGCCCTAGCAGCTGCTCGTAATAGCGGGCCTTGGCCAAGTCGGCGTCCGCCTCGGCGGTCGGCTCCTCGACCGGATCGACAATCCGGCGCGCGCGCTCGATCGACGCGAACACGCCGTCCGGGTCGCGGTCGCGGTAAAAGCGGACGTCCTGGTCGGTGTTGCAATAGAGGTGAATGCGACTGCCGTGCCGGTCCTTCAGCAACCGCGCCAAGTCGATCAGGAAATAGCGGATCTCGGCGTTGGCGACCATCGCGATCCGCGCCACGCTTTGTGGAGCCTTGGTGCCGATCATTGCGCGGCCCGGTGGAAAGCTTGCGCCGGCGGCGGACAGGCGGGCTCGAACGCCGGCCGCCGCCGGAATTCGGAATCGGTCTGGGCGAGCCGCGTGTAGGGCAAAAGCTCACCGCCGATTCGCACCCGCTCGGGCGGCCCGGCTTCGACCCGCCAGCCAAGCTTGACCACCATGCGCACGAAGGCCGGATTGCAGCTCCCGGCGTCGATCCGGGCGAGCCCGCGTTCGACGAACAGGTAGCGCGAGACCAGATAGGTCGCCTCGGCGCCAACCCCCCGGCCCCACACCGCACGATCGCCGATCATGATCGCGATGTCGGCGCGGCGGCGCGCGCGGTCGATGGGTCCGTATTTGACGTTGCCCACATGGCCCGGACCATCGACGTGGATGGCGAGCACCACTTCCTCCGGCGCCAAGGATCCGAGATAGCGCCGGGCGGCGGCCTCGTCGGTGACCGGCAGATCGAGCCGGCGCGAATAGCGATTGACCTCCGGATCGTTCAGCCAGGCGATATAGCGCGGGGTGATCCGGTCGGCATCGAACGGCCGCAAGACCACCCGGCGTCCGGTCAGGGGAAGCCCGCCCATCACGCGGCCCCGCCGGCGATTTCGACCAGCCGCCGGGCGAAACCGAGCAGCAGATAGTCGTTGAACCGCCGGGCGACGATTTGAACCCCGACCGGCAGGCCGCCGGTGCCGGCGAGCAGCGGCACGCTGAGGGCGGGCGCGCCGCACAGGGTCCAGATCAAGCTGTGATCATCGGGTTCGGGCGCGTCCAATCCGGCGGGCGCCTCGTCGGCGGTGGCGAGGCCGATCAGCACGTCGCGGTCGCCCATCTCGGAGTCGAACAGGCGAGCCAGGCCAGTCTGGCGCGCGCAAGCCTGGTGATAGGACTCGACCGGCAAGGTCAGGCCGCCCTCGATCATCCTGCGCAGCCGGTCGCTGAACAGCCCGTCCTGGGATTGCCATTCGGTCTTGAAATAATAAGCCAGGGCGCGGCGATAGATGGTTTCGTGAATGTCGTGCGCGGTATCGAACGCGGCCGGCAGGGTGTAGTCGCCGACCTCGATCCCGGCCCGCGACAGCGCCGCGGCGACCCGTTCGAGCGCGGTCAGCGGCGCCGCTGCCTCCCCCGACGATTTCGGACCTCGCACCACCCCCACCCGCCACCGCCGGCCGGCGACCGACTGGCGCGCCTGGTCGGAAAGCGCGGCATCGCTGACCGGATAGTTGCGGCCGCGCACCCGGGTGACCTCGAACAAGAGCGCGAGATCGTCGACCGAGCGCGCCATCAGGCCGACGGTATCCAGGGTGTCGGTGGTCTTGAGACTGCCGGTACGCGGCAGCAGCCCGAACGACGGCTTGTATCCGTAAATGCCGCAATAGCTGGCGGGGCGGATGGTCGAGCCGCCGGTCTGGCTGGCGAAGGCGAGCGGGACCATCCTCGCCGCCACGGCAGCCGCCGAACCGCTCGAGGAAGTGCCCGGCGTGCGCGCCAAATCATGGGGATTGCGGGTCCCGGAGGGGTGATGGACGGCGAATTCCGCGGTCACGGTCTTGCCGGCGACGAGGCCACCTTCGAGGCGGACGTTGCTGACCACGCGGGCATCGTTGCCCGGGGTATAGCCGTCGAGGATCGGGCTGCCCATGCCGGTCGGCATGTCGTAGGTGTTGAAGATATCCTTGACTCCGACCGGCACCCCGCACAGCGGCTTGCGCTCGCCCTGGGCGAATCGATCGTCGGCGCGCCGTGCCCGCGCCTCGAGCACATCGCGCTCGAAGTGCTTCCAGGCGCCGAGCCCGGGATCGAGCTGTTCGATGCGATCGGCGCAAGCCCGGGCATAGTCGAGCGCCGAGCAGGCGCCGGACTCGCGGTGGGCGAGAAACGCGGTGGCGGTCAGCCGTGCCAGGGTGTTGGTCCGGGTCAGCGGCACCACCGGCGCGGCGGCGGGATCGGCGGCGGCGAGCAGCTCGCTCACTCCAGCTCCGTGGCCTTGCCCTGGCGCATCGCCTTGAGCCGTTGGTGGAACTCCTCTTCCGTATAGCCGGTGATCTCGAGGTAGTAGTCGAGCGCGTCCGGTCGCTCGCTATCGACCTTGGCGGCGAGGTCGAACGCCTCGTCGCGGGTCATCAGCCCGGCGCGGACGTCCTGGCTGGCGAAATCGGTACCGCGCCCGAAGCCGCGCTTGATGTATTTGGCGTAGTCGTGGACACCGGCCATGCGGCATTCGACGCTCTTGTACCACTTGTAGGAGCCTTCGACCCGATCCTCCCGCCAATCGAACTCCTTGACCAGGAACTCGGTCTGGCGCTCGTGATCCCAGAACACGTAATCGCCGAGGAACACCCCGTAGACACCGGCCTCCTCCAGCTCCGCCGGGGTCGGCGGGAAGAACAGGCTGAGGTCCTTGGCGGTGATGCCGTCGCCGACCATCGCCTCGGGCGGCACCTTCATCGATTCTTTCAGGCCGACCTTGGCGAAATTCGACTCCTTGGGCAGCTCCTGGTCGAGATAGATGGTGCGGCCCGAGAACTCGGCCGGCGATTCGCCGTAGATGATCAGCGGAATCCTGAACTTGGCGGCGACGTGGAATGGGAACGACCACACCCCGGCATGGCAATGCCAGCATGCATCGCCGATCATCGGCAGCGACCGCCGCGCGAGCTTGTTCACCAGCCCCCGGTTGGGCGTGTACATCATGTGATCGACATTGAGCCGCTCGAGGATATTGGCGAGGTTGTAGCGGCCGGTTTCGGTGAACCAGTTGTGGCTGAAGGTCACCGCCAGCGGGGTCATGCCGAACACGTTGACCATGATATGGAGCTGGAAGGCGCTGTCCTTGCCGCCGCTGATCGGCACCACGCAGTCGTAATCGTTGCCGGCGGCGGCCTTGGCCTTGTCGGTGATCCGCCGCAGGGCCTCCTGGCGCGTCTGCCAGTCGATCCGCATTTTCTGCTCCGACGAGCGGCAGGCCTTGCACACCCCCATCTCGTCGAAACCCATGCCCTCGTTGGTCTCGGGCATGCAGCACCGGCTGCAGTAGCGCAACGCCCTGAACGGCGGATCGCCGGGCACGCGGTCGGGATCGGGCCCAAGCGCCCCGCTGCCGCGTGGCGCCCCGCTGCTTCCCGGAAGTGGTGTCCCGCTGTCGTCGGTCATGGTTCGCATTCTTGGGCCGGGATCAATCCGAAATCGAAATGCTCGGCGAGCATTTCAGCGTAAAGAAAATCCAACTCGTCGTCGATGTCGGCGGCACGCTCGGGCGTCGTCTCGACCAGGTGGGCGGGATCGCAAATGATCCGCCCCTGGCTGCGCATCGCCGCGACGCGCACCGCATAAGCGCCACCGGTGGGCACATAACAGGTGCGGACGTGCTGCGAATGCTCGCGCGCGCCCGCGATCGGATCGCCGAGCAGCGTGCGCGCGGCGCCGTCCGGGCCATGGACGAACATCCATTCCGGTGGCTCGGTGGCCTGGCGAACGGTGAAGGCGCTGGCGGTACCGCTCGCGACCGCGTCCAGGCAGGCGTCGATATCGGCCGGGGTCAGGAACGGGGTGGTCGGCTGGATCAGCACCGCGATGTCGTAGGCGCCGCCGCCGTTGGCGGCCATCCAGTCGATTGCGTGGCCGACGATATCCGGCGAGCTGGCGTAATCGGCGGCCAGCGCCCGCGGCCGCTCGAACGGCGCCTCAACGCCGAACGCGGCGGCGGCACGGGCGATCGCCGCGTCCTCGGTGGACAGGATCACCCGATCGATGCGGCTGGCGCGGGCGGCACGACATACATAGCCAAGCAAGGGTACGCCACGCAAAGGCTTCAGGTTCTTGCCGGGAAGGCGCTTGGATCCGGCACGGGCGCAGATTACCCCGAGGCTCGCCATCAGTCGTTGCCGAGCGGTGCCGGGGCCAGCGCGAGCCGCCCCTGATCGGTCGGGCGGAGCGCCGCCTGGAGCCGCGGCGCCGCGCGCGCCAAGGCTTCGCGGTGGTCGACCACCTTGACGACCGCGCGGGCGATGTCGTCCATGTCAGCCTCGGTCGAGGAATAGGCGATGTGGTAGAACCACAGAAACCGCTCGTCGAGCAGACCTTCGGCGACCGGGCATTGGCCGCGATGGTAGGCGACCGTGCTGTCGTTGCAGGTCCAGGGACAGCCCCGGCGGCCATACGCGATCTTGCGGAGGTAGGTGGGCGCGCCATAGAGCGGGCGTGGATACCCGGTGCCCGCGGCCACGCCCTCGGCGCCCAAGGCGGCCACGAACAGGGCACGGTCGAGCCCCATCGCCCGGGCGTCGTACAGGGCGATTAGCATGTGCGGCACCTCGGCCGCCGGGGTATTGCCGGCGCGCTGGCTCGGCGGCAGAGTGATCCCCGGCAAACCGGCGAGACCGGCGCGCAAGCGATCGGCGTTGCGGGTCCGCCAGAGGTTGACCGCGTCGAGCTTGGCGAGCTGCGCCCGCCCGACCGCCGCGCACAGCTCGGGCATGCGGAAATTGAAGCCGACGATATTGGCGAGGTCGTCCGGCTGGTGGTGATCGTCGAGCACGGCCTCGCCGTGATTGGCGATCAACCGCGCCCGGCGCGCGATATCGGGGTCGTTGGTGACGATCATGCCGCCCTCGCCGGTCATGATGTTTTTCGACTCCTGGAACGAGAACACCCCGGCATCGCCGAGGGTGCCGGCGGGCGCGCCGCCCCAGGTGGCGCCGATTGCCTGGGCCGCGTCCTCGACGATCTTTAGGTCGCGGCGGGCGGCGATGTCGCGAATCGCATCCATGTCGGCGAGATTGCCGGCCAGATGGACGATCAGGATCGCCTTGGTGCGCGGGGTGATCGCGGCCTCGACCGCGGCCGGGTCGAGGCAGAAGCTGTCCGCGTCCACATCGACGAACACCGGGATCGAATTGAACATCAGCACCGCGCTCGCGGTGGCCGAGAAGGAGATCGCCGGCACGATCACCTCGTCGCCGGGGCCGGCGCCGACAGCGGCCAGGGCGACCCCGAGCCCGCTGGTGGCGGCGTTCACCGGGATCGCGTATTCGACGCCGAAGCCAGCGGCAAATTCGCTCGCGAAGCGGCGCACCTGGCGGCCGCCGAGGAAATGCCAATGGGACTCGATGGCCGTGGCCGCGTCGCTGGTGAGACCCAGGATTTGCTCGATATCGGGAGTGGCGCTGCCGATATAGCGCGAATAGCTTTTCTCGCCCATGGCCTCGAGCACCAGCCGCTCTTCCTCGCCATCGACCATCGGCTCGACCACGAACGGGCGATCGCGCACCGGCTCACCACCGAGAATCGCCAGCGTCCCGGCACTCATCCGAGTGCCTCCAACAGCACTTCCGGCGCGTCGAGCTTTTCCAAAACCCGCTGCACGGCGAGCGCGGCGGGGCCGTCGCATGTCGGTCGCCAGCCGGGGTCGTCGAGATTGTCGGCGATCTCGGCGCCAATGGCGACGAAGGGCGAGGGCGCGGCCGGCAAGGGTTCGACCTCGGCCTCGCCGAGCTGGTCGTAGCCCTGATAGGCCTCGCTCAGGGCGAACGCCTCCAGGGTGATGGCGTTGCGGTCCTCGCGAAGCGCCAGCCGGCCGCGATCGCCGATCGCCTCGGCCTCGACGATCAGGCCGCGCCGGAGACCGGTGACCTGGAGAATGGCGTAGCCGCCGGAGTGCAGCGCAAGGAGCGCCGGGCGCGCCGGCTCGCCGTTCTCGTCGAGCGCCGCGACATCGATTGCGGTCACCGCCTCGACCGGACCGCCCAGCCATAGCGCCAGATCGACGGCGTGACTGCCTATGCTCCACAGGCGGTTGGGCATGGCAATCCTCAGGCAGCGCAGGGTGCCGATCGAGCCATCGAGGATCCGCTCGCGAAACCGGCGCCACAACGGCGCCCAGCGGCGAACGTGGGAGACCACCAGGGTGACGCCCTCGCGCGCGCAGGCCGCGACCATGCGCTCGCCGTCGGCGAGGCTTGCGGCCAGCGGCTTTTCGCACCAGACGGCGCGGACCTCGGCTGCTTCGAGAACCGTGTCGAGGACCCGGGCGTGGGTCGCCGCCGGCGTGCAGATGCTGACCACGGTCGGGCGCGTCCGGGCGAGCAGATCCGGCACGGTTTCGAACACCGGCACCGCCGGGCAGCGGCTGCCGAGGGCCGTGCGCGCCTCGAGCGCTGGATCGCACGCACCGACCAATCGATATCGGTCCGGACAGGCGAGATAGGCACCGACATGGCTCCACACCTGGAGGCGGCCGGGCTCGGCGTCGAACCGGGAGCCGATCCGCCCGAGGCCGATCACGGCGGCACGATGGACGGCCGTCATCTCACACCAATTCCAGTTGTCCGGTGCGCTGAACGGCGCTCGCGCCAACCAACAGCTTGGCCATGAGTTTGTCGCGATCGGGAAGTTCGGTGATGACCTGGGCGATGCGCGGGCCGGACCGGCCGTCGCCATAGAGACTGACCTGGGCCGGGTCGTAGCGCCGGCCGGCCACCGACCCCAGCAGGCGGCTGACTTGGGTGGACTCGGCCGCACAGTCGTGGACGTTGGGGCCTCGAGTCCGCCCGCGCTGGCGGGCACCGACATTGATCACGGCCAGGCCGAACAAGGCCGCCTCGATGATGCCGCTCGACGAGTTGCCGACCATCACCGTGGCATGGCGCAAGGCATTGGCGTAGAGCCTGCCGCCGAGGGTGGCGCGATAGGCGGCCCAGGGGCGCCGTGCCACGAACGCCTCGATTTGCGCGCGCATGGCCGCGCCGCCCGGGTCGGTATTGGGTGCCGTGAACAGGGTCGGCATCGGCGCCCGGTCGAGGGCGGCGAGGACCGCGTTCAGCGGCGCCGCGGGGTCGGGGCCGTTGGTCTCGGGATGGACCGTGACCAGGCACAAACCGTCGTCGGGGGCAAGGTCGAGCGCGGCGGCGAAATCCGCGACCGCCATGGTCGGGGCGGCAATGAGGGTGTCCAGCCCGGGCGCGCCGGTAACCTGAATCCGCCACTGCTCCTCGCCCATCGCCGCGACCAGCGCGCCGGCCTCGGCGGTGGCGACGCAATGGAGATGGGCGAGCTTGGTGAGCGCATGACGGATGCGCTCGTCGATCGCACCCTCCGTGCGCTCGCCGCCATGGAGATGAACCAGCGGCAGGTTGAACGGGAGCGTCGCGACCGCGGCCGGGATCATGTCGAGACGGTCGCCGACCACGACCACAACGTCGGGCGCAACCGCCGTGTAGACACCGGACGCGGCGGCCGCGATCGCCGCCATCGCCGCCGCCGCCTGGTCCGGCCCACCGCCGCCGAGGTCGGCGCCGGCACGATGCAGGGCGGCCCCGGCCGGCACCACCATCGCCGCGTCCTCCGCCATATGCATGCCGGTCAACAACAGGTGCAACCGGACCTCGGCGCGGGATTCGAGCGCCCGCCAAACCGGCTCCAGAATTCCGACATCGGCGCGGCTCGACGAAATACTCAGCACACGCATCAGGCAATCATGTCGGCGGTGATCGACTCATCGGCCGCAACCTCGGCCAACAAGCGCCGTCCGACCGGGGATTGATCGGGCACCAACCCGCCGGCAGGGCGTTTGAGAACCACATCGGCGGCCATAAGCGTGGTCCCTGTCGGCAACGCGCGAGCCGCATGCCAGCTGCGCCGGACCAGCGCCGCCACCGCCGCTTCCCCCGGAGCCGGCCGCTTGACGCCGTCGCCCAGTGCCGCCACCACCGCACGCAGCCGCTCGACCATGACCGCGAATTCCTGGGGCTCCAAGGACGCCGCATGATCGGGACCGGGCAGGGCGCGGGACAGGGTGAAATGCTTCTCGATCACTCGTGCCCCCAGCGCCACGGCGGCAATCGTCACCTGATCGTCGCCGGTATGATCGGAGTAGCCGACCGGACAATCGAACCGGTCGGCCATGGCAACCATGGCGCGCAGGTTCACGGTGTCGTAAGGGGCCGGGTAGAGGGAGGTGCAATGGAGCAGGGTGATCGCCGTGACCCCGCCGGCGCGCAAATGGCCGATCGCGGTGGCGACCTCGGCCTCGGTCGCCATGCCCGTGGACAGGAGCACCGGCAGGTCGAACGCGCCCAAGGCACGGAGTGCGGGACTGTTGGTGAGCTCGCCCGAGGCGACCTTGAGCCACGGCATGCCGAGCGCGACCAGCGCGCGCACCATGGCGCTGTCGAAGGACGTGCACAGAAAGCCCACGCCCGCGGCGCGGCAGGTCTCGGCCAGGGTCGTGAAATCGTCGAGGCCGAGCTCGAGGCCGCGGAGCAAAGCGCGCTGGTCGCGGGCCCCGGTATTGGCGCGCTGATAGGCCGCCGTGGCGGCGTCGCCAGCGACCAGGCCGGCGGCGGAAAACGCCTGGAACTTGACCAGATCGGCACCCGACTCCGCAGCCGCATGCACCATCTCCGAGGCCCGGGCCAGATCGCCGTTATGGTTGACGCCGGCTTCGGCGATGATGGTTGGGAACACCGATCGATCGGTTTCGTTAGGGCTCATTGCGGGTAGCGCGTTATTGCCTTGACCAAGGTGGCGGCGGGGACCGTGGCGGCGGGCAGCACCACCGCGCCCGCGCCGATCATGCAGCCCGCACCCACGGTGCAGTCCCCCAGGACCACCGCCCCGGGGGCGACATGGCTGCCATCGCCGATCGAACTGTCATGCTCGACGATGGCACCGGTGTTGACGATCGCGCCACAGCCGATCACGGCCGCCGGCTGGACCACCGCCCGCGCCAGCACGATCGCTCCGGCTTCGAGTCGCGCATCCGCGCTCACCCAGGCCGCCGGATGCACCACCGCCGGCGCCGCCATGCCGGCGCCGCGGTAACGGCCAAGGAGGTCGAGCCGCCGGGCCAACTGATCGGGGTCGATGCCGCCGATGCCGAGCACCACCGCCTGGCCCGGCTCGAGTGCGGCGTCGTCCATGCGGGGGCCATCGAGCCAGTCGCAGGGGTTGGGGTCGATATAGCCGGCCAACTGGGCCCCGGCCAGCGCTTGGGCCTCGACCACGGCCATGGAATGGCGACCGGCACCGACCAGGACATAACTCACGCGGTCATGCCGCCGGGACCAGCGCGGCGCCCCGCCACCGCGCCAGGGCCTCGATGACCCGATCCTGATCGGCCGCGGCAAGGCCGCTGCTGCTGGGCAACGTGACCACGGCCCCGGAAAGCGCCCGGGCGACGCCGGCGAGACAGGTTGGGGCATCGGCGAACGGGGGCTGGTCGGACAGCGCCCGCCAGAAGCACCGGGCCTCGATTCCCGATTGGCCGAGCTCCGCGACCAATGCGGCGCCATCGCCGGCATCGGCCACCCGCACCGCATAAAGCCAATTGTTGGATTGGGCCCAGTCGACCCGTGGCATCGGCGCCAGGTCAGCGCGTCCGGCCAAGGTCGCATCATAGCGCGCCGCGAGCGCCCGCTTGGCGGCGAGCATGTCCTCGAGGCGCTCGAGCTGAGCCAAACCGACCGCCGCGTTGAGGTTGGTCATGCGGTAGTTGTAGCCGATCATATCGTGCTCATAGTCCGGGCCCGAGCGCGCCTGGGTGGTGAGATGGCGGGCGCGCGCCGCCCAGCTCTCATGGTCGGTCACCAGCATGCCGCCGCCGCCGGCGGTGACGGTCTTGTTGCCGTTGAAGCTGAAGATCGCGACATCCGAGAGTGCACCGACCGGGCGGCACCGATAGCGCGCACCGACGGCGCCGGCGGCATCCTCGATCAGCGCCACTTCGGCGTCGCGGCACAGGCTGCCCAGGGCGTCCATGTCGGCCGGATGGCCCAGCGCATGGACCGCGATCACTGCCGCGATCGGCGGCTTGGCGGCGGCCAGCACCTGGCCAACCAACGCCGGGTCCAGGGTCCAGGTCGCCGGGCATACATCGACCAACACAGGATCGGCGCCGGCATGGCGGACCGCATTGGCGGTCGCGGCAAAGGTCCAGTCGGGGACGATCACATGGTCGCCGGGACCGATGCCGGCCACCATCAAGGCGGTGTGCAGGGCGGCGGTGCCATTGACGGTTGCGACCGCGTGGCCGCAACCAGTGAGTTCCGCCATGCGCGCCTCGAAGCGGGTCACGTACGGTCCCGCCGAGGACACCCAGTTGTCGGCGACACACTGGGCGAGATAACGGGCTTCGTTGCCCCTGAGATCGGGAACCGTGAGCGGAATCATGACGGCCGCGCAACCATACGCGCAAGAATATCGGGAACCACAACCCACTCCGGGCCGACCGTTTCGCCGACCAGACGGTAGGTCTTGGCGGCGTCGTGGTTGACCGCGAGCACCCAAGCATCGGCTTCGATCGCCTGATCGGGCCGCACCGGGGGAATGCCGTACATGGTGCCGCTCAGCCCCTCCGGGTCGAATACGCCGACCACCTCTATGGTATGGTCGAGAGCGCACAGAATGGCGATCTCGGTCAAATCATCGACCCCACAGAGCACCACCCGCCGCCGGCCGTCGGCCGCCAGCTCGCCGTAGAGGCGGGTAAAGCTCTGCCGGGCACGGCGGAAGAAGGTCAGCGAATCCGAGAAAAACTGAGCCGTGAGACGGGTTTTCTCGGCGAACCCCTTGGGCGTCAGATAATAGCGATAGCGGCGCGCCGGCACCTGCTTGACCTTGATCCAGCCCTTCTTGACGCAGCGTTTGACATAGGCATTGGTCATGCCAAGAGCGATACCGAGCTCTTCGGACAGGGTGCGCTGGTCGACCTCGCTCGAATCGTCGATTCGCTCGAGCAGACCGCGGATGATGGATTGCTCGCGGGCTTCGCGGTTCATGATGATTGTGGTGTCATCGGCGGCTTAGCGGACAACGCTACCGCCATTCCGGGTGAGCGCTCCCACCCGGCGAACTCACTCGCGTCCGGACCCGGCTCACAAGTGCCGCCATTCCGGACCGATCACGCCCCTTTGTTCCTTAAATGAACACTTTAGTCAAGCCATAATTAATTATTTTCGCACGCTTTTTCTATATTTCGTTCAATATATGAACCTGATATCCCAGGTCGTCGGTCAGACCTCTTGTGACCGGGCCGGATACCAAATCTTGCCATCGGCCGTGATTTGGGCAACATCCCTCTGGCGAAAGTTCGCGGGGTTGGCGATCGTGGGCGGACTCGGATCATGGCTGATGAACGGCAGCACGGGCCATCCAGACTGATCCTGGGCACGGCTCAGCTCGGCATGGCCTACGGCACCGCCAATCGGGACCGAATGCCGGGCGAGGCGCGGGCGCTGGCCTTGCTGGACCTGGCCTGGCGGCTCGGACTTACCGGGTTGGATACGGCCCGGGACTATGGCCGGGCCGAGCAGCGGATCGGTGTCTGGACCCGCCGCACCGGTCATCGGCCATGGCTGATCAGCAAGGTTCCGCCGGTCACGGATGGTGCCGCGGTCGGCCGCCAGCTGGCGGAGACCGAGAACGCTCTGGCCGGGGCACGGATCGATGGCCTGCTCGCCCACCGAGCCGAGGATTTGCAGATTCGGGAAGTCGCGACCGCGTTCCGCGACCTGGTTGCGGTTGGGCGGATCGGCGGTTTCGGCGCTTCGGTCTATTCCCCGGAGCAGGCCCGGCGAGCGCTTGCTGTTCCCGGACTGAGTCTGGTGCAGGTGCCGCTCAGCATCTTCGACCGCCGGTTCGCGGACTCCGGGGTCCTGGAGCGGGCGGCGGCGGCGGGCGTCGCCCTGTTCGCCCGGAGCGTGTTCCTCCAAGGCGTGATCGGGCTTGAGCCGGACGCGCTGCCGGCGCATCTGGGTGTCCTCGCCGAGCCGCTCGGGCGCTTGCGCCAGCTCGCCGACGAGGCCGATCT
>CAJWQN010000029.1 GCA_913045505.1 uncultured Rhodospirillaceae bacterium
AATCCAGTTCGAGCCGCAGCAGCTTGTCCTCGACCGCATCATACATCAGGTATTTGCCGTTGACTTGGCTCTGGGCGAAATGCCGCGCCATGGCGGCCTTGATGTTGGCGCGCAGCAGTCCCTTGATTGTCGGGTCGTCGGCGGCGAAGGCATTGGCGGTGAAGGCGAGGCTTGCCGCCAGCGCCAAAAGTACGGCTCGTTTCATGATCGTGCTCCGTCTGGGTCAGGGTCGGTAACGCGAGACGTCCTGTCCCGCTCCCATGTGGATAACGAATCAGGGGCCGATTTGATTGCGCCAAGCGCTGGTCCGTTTTCCGGCAAGGCGTCCGAGGTTGGAATGAGACGGCCGATCCGCTAAGAATCTTCGTCGGCCCGGCTCCAGTGGCCGCTATTCCCCCACAACCTTGCGCGTGTCATGCCAGCACTGATTCTGATCGTGTTCATCGACCTGCTGGGTTTCGGCATCATCATTCCCCTGCTGCCGTTCTATGCCGAGCATTTCGGCGCTGGGCCGGCATTGGTGACGATGCTGATGGCGATCTATTCGCTGACGCAGTTCGCGGCGGCACCGATCATCGGCGCGCTCAGTGACCGCTATGGGCGCCGTAAGGTCATCCTGCTGAGTCTCGCCGGCACCGCCGGGGCCTATCTGCTGATGGCGTTCGCCGGGTCGCTGGCGATGCTGTTCGTGGCCCGCGCCCTGGCCGGCGTATTGGCCGGCAACATCGCCGCCGCCCAGGCCGCGATCGCCGACCTCACCGAGCCCAAGGACCGGGCGCGCGGCATGGGTCTGTTCGGTGCGGCGTTCGGTCTCGGCTTCATATTCGGGCCGCTGATCGGGGGTGTGCTGACCGGCGCCGATCCGGCGGCGGCCGACTTTCAGACTCCGCCCCTGGTCGCGGCCGGGCTATCGGCACTCGCCTTCGGCCTCGGGCTCGCGGTGCTGCGCGAATCGCGCCCGCCGGGCGCCCTGGCATCGGTGGCCCGCCGGAGGTGGCTGGCGCCGGTTCTGGGTGCGGTTCGCCGGCCCGACATGCGCTTGCTGGTCGCGGTGTTTTTCCTGGTGATGCTGGCCTTCGCCGGGCTCGAAGCGACCTTCGCGCTGTGGGCGGAACGGCAATTCGCCTGGGGGCCGCGCCCGGTCGGCTATCTGTTCGCCTATGTCGGCGTGATCGCGGCCCTGGTCCAGGGTGCCCTGATCGGGCCGCTGACCCGGCGTTATGGCGAAGAGCGGGTCATGCTGGCCGGAGTCGGCGCGCTGATCGGCGGTTTCATGCTGTTGCCGGCGGCAACCGGACTGGCTCATCTGCTGGTGGCCATGGCGTTGCTGGCCGGCGGCTTCGGGCTCGCCAACCCGGCCCTCCATGCTCTGATTTCGCGGCGCGCCGATGCCGAGGGTCAGGGCGCGACCCTGGGAATCGCCCAATCGGGCGCGAGCCTGGCGCGGATCGTGGGACCGGTTTGTGCCGGCGCTGTGTTCGCCGCCTGGGGACGTCACTGGCCCTATGTGATCGGCGCCTTGCTGTTGGCGATTGCCGCCACCGGCGCCTGGCGGCTGGTCCGCGCCCGCCTCGCGCCGGAACAGTGAGGTCGGGGGTCAACACAGGAGGTCAGGGAGTGGCCAGCAGCGGGCGCCAGTCGTGGTCGTGACCCGAGGGCAGCGGCGCGGCCGGATCGGTGATCCAGGCCGCGATATCGGCGTGCACCACCCCGGCCTGGAGGTCGCGGAGCAGCATATGCCAGCCGTCCGGATAGACCGCGATCCTTCGTGGCCCGCTCAGCCGGTCGAGCATCAGCAGGGTCGGGGTCCTGGGAATGATCTCGTCATGGGCGCCATAGGCGACCAGCAATGGCGTGGTCAACGCGGGTGCCGCGGCCAGGGCGGCGTCCATCAAATCGGCGATCCCCCAAACCGCGTCGATCCGGGTCTCTTTTATGACCAGCGGGTCCCGACCGAGGGCGATCAACATCTCCCGGTTGTCGGATGGCGTGATGTCGAGCCCGCGCCCGGATGCTCTCAGCCACGGCACGGTATGGGCCGAAAGCCACAACGCGGCGCGGTAGAACAGGTTCATGGTCTCCCGCCCCCAGACCGCGGGCGCGACCAGAATCGCGCCGTCGATCGGCCCCAACACGCCGCGGGCGAGTCCGACCATGGTAACCGCGCCGCCCATGCTATCGCCGAGAACGAACAGCGGCAGGCTTGGATAGCGGGTGCGTAGCAGGGCGCAGATTTGGCGGAGGTCGTCGACCAAGGCCTCGGTGCCGGCCCAGATGCCGGGCCGGGCGGTGGCGCCGAAGCCGCGCTGATCATAGGCATGGACGGCGATGCCCTGGCCGGCCAGGGCGGCGCCGATATCGGCGAAGGCATGGCTGTAGTCGTTGAACCCATGAACCGCGACCACGACAGCGCGCACTTCCGATTCGGGCAGCCAGCGCCGGGCCGGCAGCTCGGCGCCGTCCGTGGCGATCATCGCCTGATCGGTGAGGATCGGCTCATGCACCGGTGCACCGCGGGGCTGAATCCGTGGCGCGCAGGCCACCATGCCGGCCACGGCGATCGCCATCGCGGCCCATACCGACAACCTCCGAATCAGATATGGTGCGCGCGCGACCACGCCTCACCTGTCCTGGCCTCGTAGACGAGCGGAATTCCATGAGCTTTCTCGACCATATCGCCGCCTGCAACGCTTGCGACCTCGGCAATTTCGTTCCGTTCCTGGCTGGTGATGAGCGGGTCGGCCGGGTCCGCAAGGACTTGGTCCATCACCTCGCCGACTTCCCCGATGAGTTCGTCGTCGCCGCGGACCGGCTCGCGCTCGCACCCGGCCTGGAGACTCCCCGTGCGCGCGGCCGGGCGGTGGACCGCGCCGCCCGCGCCCTGTCCGCCCGAGGCCTCACCGAACCCTGGCGCGGCGAGCCTTATTCGGTCGGCACCCGATTTGGCGAGACCCTGTTCGAGATCGAGCGCGCGGTGGTGCCGTTTTTCGGGATCCGTGCCTACGGCATCCACATGAACGGGTTCGTCCGCGACGGCGACCGATTGTCGGTCTGGATCCCGCGTCGCCCGGCGAGCCAGCCGACCTATCCCGGCAAGCTCGACAACACCGTCGCCGGCGGCCAGCCCGCTGGCCTCGGCTTGGTCGAGAACCTGGTCAAGGAAGCACAAGAGGAAGCCGGGTTGGCGCCGACGATCACCCGACGGGCCCGCCCCGTGGGCGCCATCAGCTACCGTCTCGAGGCACCCCTCGGCCTTCGCGACGACGTGATCTTCGTCTACGACCTCGAACTCGACCCCGAGATCGTCCCTCACAACCGCGACGGCGAGTTGGAGGACTTCCAGCTCTGGCCGGCGGACAAGGTGATGGACGTGGTCGAGAGGACCGATGCCTTCAAATTCAATTGCAATCTGGTGCTGATCGACTTCTTCGTCCGCCATGGCCTGATCGGCGGCGAGCATCGCGACTACGTCGATATCGTCGCCGGCCTTCACCGCTGACCCTCCGCTCCGGTAATGGCGCGGCGCAAGGCGACGATTTCGGGCACCGCCATGCGGCCGGTGGCGATCGCCGCGTCCGGCTCCCAGAACGCGGTTTCCAAGGGCTCGTGGACGGGGGTGCGGGGCACGCCGTCGCCGGCGACCCGATAATAGAGCGGGGTGTAGTCGGCGCCGGTCCAGGGGCTGAGCAGGGTTCCGGGGACGTGGATCAAGGCCAGCGGCGTGATGGTGAGCGCGCATTCCTCGCGAAACTCGCGGGCCAGCGCCATCTCCGGGCTCTCTCCGGCTTCGACCGCGCCGCCCGGGAATTTGAGCACCGCCCGCCCGGCCACCTGCTCGGCGGCGATCAGCACCTTGCCGGCGCGCAGCAGCAGCCCGTAGACCCGGAGATTCTCGGGTCCGGTCACGATTTCGGATAGCCCACCGATTTCAGGCCGGTCGCGATCTCGTCCAGAATCGCCGGGTCGTCGATGGTCGCCGGCATCCGGAAGTCTTCGCCGTTGGCGATTTTCTGCATCGTCCCGCGCAGGATCTTGCCCGAGCGGGTCTTGGGCAGACGGGCGACCACGATCGCGGTCTTGAACGCGGCCACCGGCCCGATCCGGTCGCGCACCATTTGCACGGCCTCGCCGACGATGTCCTCGGGCGGGCGGTTGACGCCGGCCTTGAGCACCAGCATGCCCAGCGGCACCTGGCCCTTGATCGCGTCGGCGACCCCCATCACCGCGCATTCGGCGACATCGGCGTGGGCCGCCAGCACCTCTTCCATGCCGCCGGTGGACAGGCGATGGCCGGCGACGTTGATGATGTCGTCGGTCCGGGTCATCACCCAGACATAGCCGTCCTCGTCGATATAGCCGGCGTCGCCGGTCTGGTAATAACCCGGATAGGCCTCCATGTAGGACGAGACGTAGCCGGCATCGTTGTGCCAGAGCGTGGTCAGCGATCCTGGTGGCAGCGGCATCTTGACCGAAAGCGCCCCGATCTGGCCGGCCGCGACCTGCCGGTTCTGCTCGTCGAGCACTTGTAGATCGTAGCCCGGCGCCGGCTTGGTCGCGGACCCGTGCTTGACCGGCAGCTGGCCGAGGCCGATGAAGTTGCCGGCGATCAGCCAGCCGGTCTCGGTCTGCCACCAGTGGTCGATGACCGGCACGCCGAGATGGGTCTCCGACCATTCCATGGTATCCGGGTCCGAGCGCTCGCCGGCCAGGAACAGGGTCCGGAAGCCGCTGAGGTCGTATCGTTTCATCAGCTTGGCTTCGGGATCTTCGCGCTTGATGGCGCGGAACGCGGTCGGCGCGGTGAACATGACTTTGACGTCGTGCTCGGCGATTACCCGCCAGAACGCGCCGGAGTCGGGGGTGCCGACCGGCTTGCCTTCATAAATGATCGAGGTCGTGCCGTGGAACAGCGGCGCGTAGACGATATAGGAGTGCCCGACCACCCAGCCGATGTCGGAGGCGGCCCAGAATGCCTCGCCGGGGGCAACGCCGTAGTGGTTGGCCATGGTCCATTCGAGGGCGACCAGATGGCCGGCGTTGTCGCGGACGATGCCCTTGGGCACGCCGGTGGTGCCCGAGGTGTAGAGAATGTAGAGCGGGTCGTTGGCCCCCACCGGCACGCATTCATGGGCCGAGGCACCGTCGATCGCGTCCCCCCAGTCCAGATCGCGCCCTGGGATCAACGTCGCCGGACCCTGGGGCCGCTGCAGAACGATGCAATGAGCCGGCTTGTGGGCGGCGGTGGCGATCGCCTCATCGAGCAGCGGCTTGTAGGCGACGATACGGCCGGGCTCGATACCGCAGCTTCCGGCGACGATCACTCGGGGTTTGGCGTCGTCGATTCGGGTCGCGAGTTCATTGGCGGCGAAGCCGCCGAACACGACCGAATGAATCGCGCCGAGGCGCGCGCAGGCGAGCATGGCGACCGCCGCCTCGGGCACCATCGGCATGTAGATCAGCACGCGGACACCTTTGGCGACGCCGAGCCGGGCAAGCGCGCCGGCGAACACCGCGACCTGGTCGCGGAGCGCGCGATAGCTGAGTCGGCGCACCGAATCCGTGACCGGGCTGTCGTGGATCAACGCGATTTGATCGCCGCGCCCGCCGTCGTCGACATGGCGGTCGAGCGCGTTGTAACAGGTGTTGACCTCGCCGCCCGGAAACCAGCGATAGAACGGCGGGTTGGAATCGTCGAGCACCCGGTCCCAGCGCTTGTACCAATGGATGGCCTCGGCGGCTTCGGCCCAGAAGCCTTCGGGATCGGACTGCGCGCGCGCGTAGGTCTCTTCGTAGCGGCTGGTCATGACTCACCTGTCGTGGCAATAAATCATCCGGCAGTGTGCGCGAAATCGGCGCCAATTTGAAGTCGCACGCACGACTTATCAGCGGCGCGGCGGCGTGATAGGCTCGGGGCCATGAAACGAACGATCGGACGGATGATATTGGTCGCGGTCCTGCTGGCGGGAGCGGCTCCGGCGGCGGCGCAGGATTCGCGCTACGAGTCCTGGGCCGAACCCGGCGGCGATGCCCAGGATCTGGTCGCGGCGCTGCGCGCCCTGATCGCCGAGGCCGAGCGCGTGCGTGCGGCGGACCCGCGCTTCCTGGCCGACCTCAAGGCCTTGGCCGACCGCTTCGACCTGGCGGCGCCGGCGGCCCCCGGCATCGTGCTGAGCGACGATTTCCGCGACGGCGACTTCCAACGCGGCACCGCCTGGACCGTGCGCCGGGGCCAGTATTGGGTCGAGGACGCGGTCGGCCTGCGGACCATGGTCGAGGCCCAAGCGGCGCCCGCGCAAGCCCAACCACAACAGCCACAGCGTGGCGGCGGCGACGATCTGGCGGCGGCGCTGCTCGAAAACCTGCTCGGCGACGTTCTGGCGCCGAAGGACCGGCGTAGCGACCCAGCGCCAAGTGCCGGCACGACCACCCAGACCGCGGTGGCCGAGCCGGCGGAGATCACCGCGGTGGCGGCGATCCCCGGTGCCTTCAAGGCCCGGTTGGAGATCACCTCGCGGGTTCTGCCCGGTGGCGCGCCGGCGGGCGGTGAGCTCCGCTTCGGGCCGTTCCAGGGCCGGAGCGACGGCCCCGGCTATCAACTCGCCTACGCGCCGGGAGCGGGGCTCAGGCTGCTGCGCCTGTCGCGCGGTCAGGCCGCGTTGATCGGGTCCTACGACCGCGCCGTCAACCTGGAGGACGGGCGGCTGCATGTGGTCGAACTGGCCCGTGCCGGCGACGGCACGATCACCGCCAGCGTCGACGGCACCGCGCTGATCAGCGCCGCCGATAGAAGTTTTCGAGATCCGTTCGACGGCTTCGCGATCATCAACCGGGGCGGCGACTACGCGGTCCGGTCGATCGAGGTCAGCGGCGCCTACTGAGGCGCGGCCAAGAGAAACGCCCGGCGGTCGGCCGCCGGGCGCGTCGTTCTCGAGTCCGTGATGCCGCCTATTCGCGGTTGCCGAGCAGCATCAGCAGATATTGGAACAGCAGCACGAAGTCCAGATACAGGGTCAGGGCGCCGAAGATCGCCTTCTTCTCGGCCACCGCCGCGCCATCGGCTTCGTAATACATGTGCTTGAGTTTCTGGGTGTCATAGGCGGTCAGGCCGGTGAAGATCAGCACGCCGATCACCGAGATGATGAATTGCATCGCCGAGGAGGCCAGGAACATGTTGACGACGCTGGCGATGATCAACCCGATCAGGCCCATGAACAGGAACGAGCCGAGCCCGGACAACGACCGCTTGGTGGTGTAGCCGTAAAGGCTCATGGCGCCGAACACGCCGGCGGTGATGAAGAACACCCGGGCGATGCTGGTGCCGGTATAGACCGCGAAGATCCAGGACAGCGACAGCCCCATGGCGCCGGCGAACAGCCAGAACAAGAGCTGGGCGGTGCCGACCTTGAGCTTGTTGATGCCGAAGCTCAGCACCAGGATGAAGGCGAGCGGCGCCAGCATCACCACCCAGGCCAGGGCGGTGCCGTGGATCGCCTGCATCATGGCCGGCGACGAGGCGACCGCGAACGCGACCGCGCCGGTGACGCCCAGCGCCAGGCCCATGTAGTTGTAGATCTTGAGCATATAGGCGCGCAGGCCCTCGTCGATCTCGACGCCGGTGCCCGCCCGCGCCCGCCCGATGACATGAGGACGCTCGTTGGCCATCACAATAACCCCTGAGAGTTGAGAACGCTTCCAGACCAAGGTTATATGGCGATCCCGCCACCCGATGCAAGGCGCACGGCGCTTTGCCGCGGGGCCGCGCTCCGCTTACTGCCAGCGCGGATTGTAGACCTCGACCGCCTTGTACTGGTTGGGCATGGCCAGGGGGTAGTCGAGGGCGTTGGCGGCGTGGCGGGTCCAGTAGGGATCGAACAGATGCATGCGGGCGAGCACGCAGATGTCGGCACGGCCGCCGGCGATGATGCTGTTGGCGTCGGCGAACGACTGGATGTTGCCGACGGTCATGGTCGGAACCGCGGCCTCGAGGCGAATCTTTTCGGCGAACGGGGTCTGGAACAGGCGCCCGTATCGGGGTTTCTGATCGGCGACCACCTGGCCGGCCGAGACGTCGACGATATCGCACCCGGCGCCGTGAAACGCGCTCGCGGCCGCGACCGCATCGCTCAAGGTCAATCCGTCCGCGACCCAGTCGGTGGCCGAGATGCGCACCGACATCGGCCTGTCCTGGGGCCACACGCGGCGCATGGCCCGGAACACCTCGAGCGGGTAGCGCATCCGGTTCTCGATCGATCCGCCATAGTCGTCGTCGCGCCGGTTGGTGCGGGGCGAGAGAAACGAGGACAGCAGATAGCCATGGGCGCAATGGAGTTCGACGAGGTCGAATCCGGCGGCTTCGGCGCGCTCGGTCGCGCTCACGAAATCGTCTCTGACCCGGTCCATGTCGGCGCGGGTCATTTCCCTGGGCACCTGATTGTGCTCCCCATAGGGCAGGGCGGAGGGCGCGATGATCGGCCAGTTGCCGTCGTCCAGCGGCTCGTCCATGCCCTCCCACAACAGCTTGGTCGAGGCCTTGCGCCCGGCGTGACAGAGCTGAATCCCGATTTTGGCGGCGCTGCCCGCATGGACGAAATCGACCACGCGGCGCCAGGCCCCGACATGGGCGTCCTTGTAAAGCCCGGCGCAGCCCGGCGTAATCCGGCCGTCTGGGCTGATGCCCGTGCCCTCGCCCATGATCAGCCCCGCCCCGCCCATGGCCCGGCTTCCCAAATGGACCAGATGCCAGTCGCCGATGGTGCCGTCCTCGGCCGAATACATGCACATGGGCGAAACCGCGATGCGATTCTCCAGAACCATGTCGCGCATGCGATAGGGGGTGAAGATCGGCGGCGGCGTTGGATTGGTTCGCCTCGGCACCCCGGTTTGGGTCGCCGCCGTCTCGGCGACGAGGGCATCGATTCGTTCGATGAGTTCGGGATCGCGGCTCTTGAGGTTGTCGTGGGTGATCCGAAGCGACCGGGTGAGCAGGCTGAATGCGAACTGGAGCGGCACCATGCGGCCGAAATAGCGCTCGGTCTCCTCGAACCATTCCATGCTGACCCGAGCCGCCCGCTGTAGGGAATCGACCGCCGGTTTGCGCGCGTCCTGAAAGTGCCGCAATGCGTTGTCGAGCTTGGGCTCCGCATCGAGCCCATCGGCGAGCGCGATGGCGTCCTCCATGGCCAATTTGGTGCCCGAGCCGATCGAGAAATGGGCGGTGTGGAGCGAATCGCCCAACAGCACCATATTGCGGTGGAAATAGTGCTGGTTGGTGATCACCGGAAACGACCGCCAGCGGGATTCGTTCGAGACCAATTGGTGGCCGCCCAATTCCTCTTCGAACAGGCGCGCGCAATAGTCGATGCTGCCCTGCTCGTCGTCTTCGTCGAGGCCCACCCGCCGCCAGGTCTCCTCGGTGCATTCGACGATGAAGGTCGCGCCGCCGGACATGTACTGGTAGCAATGGCTGCGAAACAGCCCGTGCCGGTCTTCCTTGAAATGGAAGGTGAAGGCATCGAAAGGTTTGTCGGTGCCGAACCATATGTAGCGGTTGGGGCGGACCTCGATGTCGAGGCCGAACGCATCGCCGTGCTCGCGGCGAATGAAGCTCTTGACCCCTTCGCAGCTGACGATCAGGTCCGCGTCCGGCAGTTCGGCGAGGGTGAGGATCTCGCGGTTGTGTTCGATCGTGACCCCGAGTTCGGACGCCCGGTTCTCGAGAATCTGGAGGAAGGTCAGGCGATCCATGCCGGCGAAGCCATGGCCGGTGGAGGTGATCGCCTCGCCCTTGTAGTGGATGTGGATATCGTCCCAATGGTTGAAGTTCTCCGCGAAGGCCTCATAGGTCTCCGGGTCGGCGTCGCGGAAACCGCTCATGGTGTCGTCGGAAAAGACGATTCCGAAGCCCCAGGTGTCGTTGGGCGGATTGCGCTCGAAAATATGGATGTTCCAATCCGGGTGGCGCTTCTTGGCCAGCAGAGAGAAATAAAGCCCAGCCGGGCCGCCCCCGACGCAGACGATGTTCATCCGTCCTGACTCCCCAGTTCCCGATCCCTGGCCCCGCCCGGGTATGCCGCCACGTCACCGACCGAAACCTTGAGAAGGGCGAGCAGGGCGTACAGGCGTTTGGCGTCGCTCTGGTCGAGGCCGGCAAGCAGGGCCTGGACCCGGGCATGGTGGACCGGGGTCATGGTCGCGAACAGGCGCCGGCCGGCTTCGGTGAGCGTAACGATGCATGCCCGCCGATCGTCTTTCGAGGGCTCGCGAGTTGCCAATCCGTCCCGGACGAGCCGATCGACGACGCCGGTGACGTTGCCGTTGGTCACCATCATCTGGCGCGACAGCGCGCCCATGGTCAGCCCCGAGGGCGCCCTTTCCAGTTGGGCGAGGGCGTCGAACCGGGGCAAGGTGGTGCCGAACTCGCGGTTGAGCAGGCCACGCAGGTCGTGCTCGATCAAGGTCGAACAGGTCAACAGCCGAAGCCAAAGGCGGATGTCGAACGCGTCCGCCCGGGTCATGGCGGATTCATGGTCGCCCACCGTATCGACCGGCGCGCCAGGCCGTTCCATCAGGTCACCTCGCCACCGGCGATGGCAATCGCCTGGCCGGTCACGGCGCCGGACGAAGGCGCGCACAACCAGAGCACGGCCTCGGCGACTTCCTCGGGCCGGATCAGCCGGCGCTGGGGATTGAAGCGCTCCAGATCGTTCAGCGCTTGGTCCCGATCGCGCCCGGTCTGGCGGACAATGGTGTCGATCGCGCGCGCGGTCATGTCGGTATCGGCGAACCCCGGGCACACGGCATTGACGGTGATCGGCTCGGCGGCGAATTCGGCGGCCAAGCATCTGGTCAGCCCGACGACCCCGTGTTTGGCCGCACAATAGGCGCTGACATAGGCGTAGCCCTTCAACCCGGCGGTCGAGGCGATGCTGACGATGCGCCCGAAGCCGGCGGTGCGCATGCCCCCGATCACGGCCCGGCTGCACAGAAAAACGCTGGTCAGGTTCAGGGCCAACATGTCCGCCCACAAGTCCTGGCTGGTGGCTTCGAACGGGGCGCTCTCGGCGCCGCCGGCGTTGTTGATCAGAATGTCGATCGCCCCGCCCCAGTCCGCCGCCGCCCTGAACGCATCCCCGATCTGGGCCGCGTCGGTCACATCGGCGACGGCGGTCTCGGTCTCGGTTTCGTATTGGTCTCGCAACGCCGATTGGCGTTCCGACAGCAGGCCGTCGTCCCGGCCAAGCAGGGTCACTCGGGCGCCGCAGCGTGCCAAGGCCCGGGCCACCGCCCAGCCGATGCCCCGGCCCGCCCCCGTGACCAGCGCGTGGCGCCCGGCAAGGGTGGCGGCAGCAACGTCCATGGCTGGTTGGGATGTCATGCCGTTTCCACGTGCCGCTAAAATTTGAATGTTCGATATTTTAAATATAAAATAAAATTATTGGCACGCGCAAGCGGCGAAACCGCGATCGCGTGAGAGAATCGATCTTGAAGTCGGAATTGCGGGAGGCCGCCATGCGCATCATTCAACCGCCCGAATGGCCGCGACCCAAAGGCTATGCGAGCGGCGTCGTGGCTTCGGGTGACATGGTGTTTCTTGCCGGCATCGTCGGCTGCCGACCCGACATGACCTTCGCCGCCGACGATTTCGTGGGCCAGGCGCGCCAGGCGTTCTCGAATATCGCCACGCTTCTAAAGGCGGCCGGCGCCAGACCCGAGCATCTGGTGCGCCTGACCTGGTACGTGGCCGATCTGGCCGAATATAGGGCGGCGCTGGCAGAGATCGGCAAAGCCTATCGCGATTCTTTTGGCCGCCACTATCCGGCGATGGCGGTGCTGGGGGTGTCGGGCTTCGTCACCCCCGAAGCCCGGTTGGAGATCGAGGCGACGGCGGTCATTCCTCGGCCGTGAGCGACCGTTATTCGGTACGGAGCACCTTCATCGGTTTGTGGCCGAGCGCCCGCCAAGTACCGGCGAAGCCCAGCGCCGTGGTCACGACCACGCAGCCCAGCGCCGTGACCGCGACCCGCCCGGGCAGGAACAACCAGGGTTCCTCCATCACCTCGGTGACGAACAGCCAGGCGCCAAGGGTGCCCAGAGCGGAAGCGATCGCCGCCGTGGTCAGGCCGAGAAGCGCGAATTCCAACAGATAGGCCTGGAGCACCACGCCACGGGTCGCGCCCAATACCTTGAGCATGACCGCGTCGTAGAGCCGGCGGCGGCGGTCGGCGGCGATGACCCCGGCCAGGACCAGCGCGCCGGCGAGAAGGGTGACCGCCGCGGTCGCGCGGAGCGCGTTGGCGACGCCGTCGACGATCCGGTTGATGGAGGCCAGGATCGCGCGCACCGGGATCGCCGAGACGTTGGCGAACCGCGCGCCGACCGCGGCCACCAGCGGTTCCTCGGCGGCGGCGCTGGCATGGGCGGTGGCGATATGGGTGTGGGGCGCCGCGTCGAGGGCGCCGGGCGCGAACACGACCAGGAAATTGATCCCGAAATCGCGCCAGTCGATTCGCCTGAGATTGGCGATCTCGGCCTCGATGGTGCGGCCGAGCACGGTGAAGGTCATCGTATCGCCGATGTCGAGCCCCATGCCGCGGGCGCCGGCCTCGTCGAACGAGACCAGGGGCGGGCCGGCGTAATCGGCGGGCCACCACTGCCCGGCGATCATCTTGGCGCGGGCCGGCCGGGGGCCGGCATAGGTGAAGCCGATGTCCGAGCGGACCATCCAGCGCACCGAGGGGTCGATGACGGTCTCGCCGGGGGCGAGGCCGTTTAGCGCGGTGATCCGGCCGCGCATCATCGGCACCCGCTCGACTTTTCCGACCCCCGGGACCTCGGCGACCAAGTGCTCGAACGCCGCCACCTGGTCGGGCTGGATGTCGATGAAGAAGAACGCTGGTGCTTTCTCGGGCACGCGCTCGTTGACCTGGTCGGCCAAATTGCCCTCGACCAATGCGATCGCGACCAGAACGGTGAGCCCGATGCCGAGCGAGAGCACCACGTTCGCGGTCGGCGCGCCGGGCCGAATCAGGCCGCCAAGGGCGATGCGGAGCGCGGCGGCACGTGGACGCTCGGCCCGGCGCAGCACGCGGATCAGCAGCCAGGCCGCGCCCTGGAATACCGCCACCGATCCGGCCGCGCCGATCACGAACCAGCCGCCGGTGGTGATGTCGCGGGCCGTGAACACCGCCAGGGCGGCGAGCGCGGTGAAGATCATTCCGGTGGCGGCCACGACCCGCCGGCTCGGCCAGCGCCGGAGCGGCATGACCGCGCTCCGGAACAGCCCGGCCGCCGGCACCTCGCAGGCGCGCGCCAGGGGCCACAGGGTGAACGCGCAGGCGGTCAGCAAGCCGAACGCCGTCGCCGCCAGCAGCGGCTTCCAGTACAGGCCGATCTCGGAATCGACCGGCATCACGCCATGGAGCACCGGCGTCAACACCATCGGCAAGGCGCCGCCGACCAGGAGTCCGATCACGGTTCCGGCCGCGCCCAGGGCGGCGATCTGGAACAGATAGGTGCGGAAGATCACGCCATTGGGAGCGCCCAGGCATTTGAGGATGGCGATGGTGGTGGTCCGGCTTTCGAGATGGCCGCGGGCGGCGCCGGCGACGCCGATGCCACCGACCAAGAGCGCGGTCAGTCCGACCAGCACCAGGTACAGGGTCAGGCGGGTGACGAAACGGCGGAAACCGGGCTGGGCGTTGCGGGCATCACGGACCCGCCAATCCGCCGCCGGATGGGTTTGTTCGAGGTCGTCGACGAAGCTTTGGATCGTGACCTCCGGCGGCAGCGCCAGGCGCGAATAGTAGCGAATCAGGCTACCCGGCTGAACCAGGCCGGTGGCGGCCAAATCCTCGTCCGCGATCATCAGCCGGGGCCCCAGGCTGAACGCGGTCGCCAGCCGGTCGGGCTCGGCTTCGATCACCGCTCGCAGCACGAAGCGGGCGTCACCGATTTCGACTTCGGCGCCGAGCCCGATCCCGAGGCGCGAGAGCAGGGCACGCTCGACCACCGCGCCGCGTCCGGCCAGGGCCTCGTCGAGGGGCATCGGCGGGTCCAGCGTCATCGCGCCGAACAGCGGGTAGGCGGCGTCCACCGCCTTGAGTTCGACCAGCGCCCTCCGGCCGCCGCCGCCTGGCTCGGCCATGGCCCGCATTTGGATGTTGTTACTGATCCGGGCGGCGCGGGCCGTGAGCCAGGCTTGATCCTGGGCGTCGATCGGGCGATGTGTGCGCCGAATCTCGACGTCGCCGCCGAGCAGGACCCGGGCATCGGCGCGAAGGCCGCCGACCACGGACGACGACAGCGAGCCGACCCCGGCGATCGCGGCCACGCCCAGCGCCAGGCAGGCGATGAAGATCGGCAAGCCCTGAAAGCCGCCGCGCAACTCGCGCCAGGCAAATCGCCATGGCACCCGGACCTGCTCGAGCCTGGAGTCCCTCATGATCGGTTCATGGCCCACCGCCGCCGTCGATGCGGCCATCGACGATGCGGAGGATGCGCTGGCAGCGCCCGGCCAGCGCCGGGTCGTGGGTGATCAGCACGAAGGTGGCGCCGGCCTCGTCCTGGATGCGGAACATCAAGTCGATCACCCGCTGACCGGTCTCCTGGTCCAGATTGCCGGTCGGCTCGTCGGCGAGCAGGAGTTTGGGGCGGGCGGCGACGGCGCGGGCGAGCGCCACCCGCTGCTGCTCACCCCCCGATAGCTGCGACGGATAGTGGCCGCTTCGCGCGCTCAAGCCCACCGCCGCCAGACTGTCGCCGGCCGAATCCAGCGCGTCGTCACGGCCCGCCAACTCCAGCGGAATCGCGACGTTCTCGAGCGCGGTCATGGTCGGGATCAGATGGAAGGCCTGGAACACGATACCGATGGTGTCGCGGCGAAATCGCGCCAGCCGGTCCTCGTCGAGGGCCGTGATATCGGTGCCGGCGATGCGGATGGTCCCGCGTGTCGCCCGTTCCAGGCCGGCCATCGCGGCGATCATGGTCGACTTGCCGGAGCCCGACGGGCCGACCACGCCAACGGTCGCGCCGGCGGCGATCTCGAGATCGATGCCGCGCAGGATATTGACCGGGCCGGCGGCGCTCGCCAACGTAAGGTGGACGTCGTGGAGTTCGATCATGCGGGGGAGTTCGATCATGCGGGGCGGAGCGCTGGTCATGACGTCCGGGGAAGGATTGCGGATGACGGGAGCGGCGATGGGCGTGGCCATGCCTCCACGATATGGGCGCAAGCGCTCAGGAATCAATGGAGTTGGGACGCTCGGGGCGTCCTGGCGCCGGGCCTTGGCGATGCTGGTGCTGGCGGTCGCCCCGATTGCCGCTTCGGTCCAGGCCGAGCCCCGGATCGTGGTGCTTGGCGACAGCTTGACCGCGGGCTATGGCCTGGAAGTGGCGGACTCGTTTCCGGCCCAGCTCGAAGCAGCGCTCCGGGCGGCGGGACTTGCCGCCCAGGTGCTGAACGCCGGCGTTTCGGGCGACACCACCGCCGGCGGCCTGGCGCGGCTCGCCTGGGTGCTGGGGGAATCGCCCGAGCGGTTGCCCAGCCATGTGATCATAGCACTCGGCGCGAACGATGCGATGCGCGGACTCGAACCATCGGCGGCGGCGGCCAATTTGAGCGCCATCGTCACCGAACTGAAGGCGCGGCGGGTCAAGGTGCTGTTGGCCGGAATGCGGGCACCGCCCAATCTGGGCGCCCGCTACGTGGCCGAGTTCGACGCGATCTATCCCCGCCTCGCCGCGGCTCACCAGGTTCCGCTCTATCCGTTCTTCCTCGATGGGGTCGGCGGCGAGCCGGGTCTCAATCAGCCCGACGGTATCCATCCGACCGCGGCCGGGGTGGCGGAGATGGTGCGCCGAATCCTGCCCACGCTTCGGGCCTGGCTGGCCGATGAGGCGCCACCGTGACGGGCCCGACGGGATGGCCGGGAGCGAGCACGCCGCCGCCGCCCGGCGCGACCCCGGCCAAGGCCCGGCCCGGGCATCGAATGGCCCAATAAAACACTATGACCCCTTTAATCAATGACCCCTTTACACAGAAAAGTACAATGACCCCTATATGTGCACAATGTTCCCTTGAAACGATGTTCCTTGGAAACAATGTGAATGTCACCCAAATCGGGACATTATAAATGGAGACATTGTACTTTGTTTGGGTCAGG
Source organism: uncultured Rhodospirillaceae bacterium (assembly GCA_913045505.1). Taxonomy (GTDB): domain Bacteria; phylum Pseudomonadota; class Alphaproteobacteria; order UBA7887; family UBA7887; genus CAJWQN01. The sequence goes on from CAJWQN010000029.1 coordinate 16,161, forward strand.
GAGTTCCCTCGATGCGGGCCATGTCGGTGTCGGAGAAGCCGAAATGGTGGCCGATTTCGTGGATCAGCACGTGGCGAACCAGATCGGGCAGGCTGTCGCCGGTCTCGCACCAGTAGTCGAGCAGGGGCCGACGGTAGAGGAAGATCATGTCCGGCTCGCCCTGGGCATCGTTGGCGCCGCGCTCGGTCATGGCCACCCCGACATAGAGCCCGAGCAGGTCGAACGGACTCTCCAGGCCCATCTCGTGCTCGGTTTCGGCATCGGGAAAATCGGTGACTCGGATCAGCACGTCATCGAGGCGGCTGGCGAGAACCTCCGGAATCGTCTTGAACGCGTCCGCGGCCAGGCGCTCGATGTCGTCGATACTCGGCGCGATCGTGAACGGGCGCCGGGCCGGCGCCGGGGTGGGCGGGTGGTTCTGGCGCACGCTCAGATCTCGAGCCTGGGCTCGTGGCTCCCGAGACGATTCCGATCGCCCGGTGTTGCATTGGTGGCGGCGGTCGTCAAGGCTCGGGGCGCGGCGGTCCGGCTGGCCCTGGCCATGGGCTGGGCCGGAAATGATCGGCGGAAGCGGCGCCGCGCGGCTATGATCGGAGGCGACGGGACCTTGAGGGTCGAGAATGGTGGAGGAACGATGGTCGAGAAACTGACTCCGGCCGCGCGCGAGACGGTCCTGGAGGAACTGGATGGCCGGGTGGCGGTCGCGGGGCGCGACGCGATCGCGAAGACCTTTGTATTCGCCGATTTCAACGCGGCGTTCGGGCGGAGGACCCGCGCCGCGCTGGCCGCCGAGCAAATGGACCATCACCCGGAATGGTTCAACGTCTACAACCGGGTCGAGGTGACCCTGGCCACCCCTGACGTGGGCGGCCAGAGCGCCGGCGACGTCGCCCTGGCCCGCCTGATGGATTCCTTGGTCTCGTGAGCGCCGGCGACGCCCGTGGTTTGAGGGCGGTACCCCGCCCGGCGCTCCTGATCGGATTCGTCGGTGTCGTTCCGTTCGTCGCCGGCGCCCTGGCCATGGTCGTCGGCTCACCGGTGGTCGCGATCAACGCCTATCTGCAACTGATGCATTACGCCGCGGCCGCGCTCGCCTTTGCCGGTGCCGCCCACTGGGGCCTGGCGGTCGCCGCCGCCGCGCGCGGCGGGAAGGTGTCGTGGCGATGGTACGCCGCTGGCGCGGCGCCGGCTCTGGTCGGCTGGCTGGCCCTGGGGCTGGTCGGGCCGGTGCTCAAGGTGCTGGTGCTGGCGTTAGGCTATTTCGCCGTGTTCATGTTCGATCTGCGGGCGGTCTCGGCGGGCTTGGCGCCGAGCTGGCACAAGGCGTTGCGCAAGCCGCTGACGCTGATCGTGCTGGGCTCGCTCGGCGTGGTCGGAGTGGCGGTGTTGCGGGCCGGCGGGTCGGGCGTGCCCGGTTGAGCACCGGCGGCCGGCCCGGTCGCGGACGCCTTTCGGACCCGGCGTATGCGGCTGGGCATTCGGCGCCGCCTCCGTCATACTGCGCGCGCCACGGATCGCGGCCGCCGGCGCCGCCGCCGCGGTCCGGGCCGATCATGCCGGCCGGTGCCTATAAGACCGGTGGGGAACAGGGAGCGAGCCATTGACCGACGATACGCAAGGCGACGATTCGAGTACCTATTCGAACATGGAGCCGGCCGCGGTCGCGGCGTTCGACGCGTGGCACAAGTTTCATGAGGATCTGCTCAAGCTTGGTGAATTTTCCACCTGGTTGGCGGAAGGAGACAATCAGATCGATCTGGTGAGCTTTTTCGTCATCGATGCCGTGAACTTGGAAAAGTACAAGGACGGGCTCAAGCATCAGATCGACTATCTGGGGGCGCTCCAGCAGATGTTGGATTCGACCCTGGACACCATCCAGGAATACGAGAAGCGCCAGACCGAATGATCCGCCGAGTGGCAAACCGTCGAAGCCGCCGCGCCCCGCCAGCGCGGTCACACGGTCCATGAGCAAGCAAGTTCCAGACGCCGCCGCCGCGCTCGCGGGGCTGCTCAGCGACGGCATGACGATCATGGCCGGCGGTTTCGGCTT
>CAJWQN010000030.1 GCA_913045505.1 uncultured Rhodospirillaceae bacterium
TGAACCCGGTCAAGACAGCCAACCCCCGGAGAGCAAACTCACGCGCAATTAGACAGCATTGTACTTTATTGGACCACCGCGAGTGTAATTATAGACCACCGCGAGTGGAATTATAGACAACAACATTGTATCAGCAAAAAGGGGGTCATTGTTCTTATTTGCGAAGATTTCAGGGCCAAGACATGTTGTTGTGCGAGCTTTCATCGATGATCCCCAACCAGCTTCCCGGACTCGAATTCGACCTCGGCGAGACCGTCGACATGCCGCGCGATTCGGTGATGACTTTCACCGCCGACGGGATCGCGCCGCGCGCCGCCCTGATCGACGAGAGCAATGAAGTTCCGCCCGATCGGTGGCGCAAGTTCGGCGATTCTGACCCCACTTCAGGGCGAGGCGGGCGCGGACATGGTGGCGGAGGCGATTGCCGGCGGCACCTGGTTTGCCTGCCTCGGCAAGTTGTGCCTCTATGGCATTGCACGGGCGCGCCTGATCGCGGCACTGGCGGAGGCATTGCATGAAAATCACCGATGTGACCCTGACCCTGTTCGCCTGGGACGGTATTCCGGAGACCAGCTACAATGCCCATACCGGGGTCTTCGCGGGCTCCAGCCAGCTCGGCCTGCTGACCATCACCACCGACGGGGGCATCGAAGGCCATGCCTTCCTGGGCTCGTCCATGTACAGCGCCGAACTCGACGGGACCGGATTGATCAGAAATCTCAAGCCGATCGTCATGGGCCAGAACCCGCTCGATCGACAGCGGCTCTATCAGGCGATCTACAAGCGCAATCGCCACACCACCCTGCGCGCGATCGGCGCGGTCGACGTGGCGTTGTGGGATATCGCGGGCAAGGTGGCGGGACTGCCGATCCACCGGCTGCTGGGCTCCTATCGGGACTCGGTGCCGGCCTATGCGTCCTCGGCGGTGCTGCCTTCGGCCGCGGCCTACGCCGAGCAGGCTTGCGCCTATCGCGATGACGGCTGGACCGCCTACAAGATTCACCCGCCGACCCGCTGGCAGGAGGATATCGAAGTCTGCGAGGCGGTGCGCGCCGCGGTCGGCGACGATTACCGGCTGATGCTCGATTCGACCTGGAGCTACCGCTACGAAGAGGCGCTTCGGGTCGGCCGCGCCGCCGAGGCGCTGGGCTTCTACTGGTACGAGGACCCGCTCGCCGACGAAGACCTCTATGGCTGCGTCAAGCTCCGCCAGAAACTCGACATCCCGCTCATGGCCACCGAATACTCGCCCGGCGGCTTTCAGTCCTACGCCCCCTGGATTCTGCAACAGGCGACCGATTTCCTGCGCGGCGACGTGGCGGTCAAGGGCGGCATCACCGCCCTGGTCAAGACCGCCCATCTGGCCGAGGCGTTCGCCATGAACTACGAAGTCCACCATGGCGGCAACTCGCTCAACAACGTCGCCAACCTGCATGTGATCGCGGCGATCGCCAACTGCGAGTATTTCGAGGTCCTGCTGCCCGAGGGCGCCCAGAAATACGGCCTCGCCCAGGACATCGAGGTCGATGCCGACGGCCTGGTCCACGCCCCCACCGAACCCGGCCTCGGCGCCGCCATCGACTTCGACCTGATCAAGGCCAAACAGTGCGCCGTGCTGCGTTGAGCGGCCTCAGTCGCGCCCGTCGAGGGTGATTCCGTCCGCGATCAGGGCCGCGATTTCGGCGTCCGAATAGCCGGCCTCGGCCAGGACCGCCGTGCTGTCGCCGCCCAGGCGCGGGGCCTGGCGGGATATCTCGGGGCTCGTTTCGGACCAGTTCGACGGCACTCCGATGGCGCGCAGCCGGCCCTCGGTCGGATGATCGACCAGCTCCAACAATCCGACGTCGGCGAGATGGGGATCGGCGCGCAGGCTTTCGACGCTGTGCAGCGCCATGGCCGGGATGTCGGCCTCGGCGAGCAGCGCCAGCCATTCCCCGGTCTGGCGCTCGGCCAGGGCATCGGCCAGGAACCGGTTGAGCGTGACGACATGCTTGGTGCGGGTCTCGATCGAGGCGAAGCGCGGGTCATCGGTGAGTTCGGGCTTGCCGGCGAGGGCGAAGAACTTGCGCCAATGGCCATCGGTGTAGCACAGCACGCAGATATGGCCGTCCGAAGTCGGGTAGGGCCTGCGGTCGGGGTCGAGCAATCGTGGATAACCGGTGCCGCCCGCCGGCGGCTCGAAGCTCTCGTCGTACATGTGGTCCGACAGGACGAGACTGGCCATGGTCTCGAACATCGGCACCTCGATGGCCTGGCCCCGCCCTCGGCGCTCACGCTCATAGAGCGCCATCACCACGCAGGACAGGGCATGGAGGCCGACCACCCGATCGGCGATGGCCATCGGCGCGTAGCGCGGCGCGTCGGCGCCGGCCCTGGCGTAAAGGGTCGGGATCGCGGCCGCGCCCTGTATCAAATCGTCATAGGCCGGTTTTCCGGCGTAGCGCCCGCCCTCGCCATAGCCGTAGACGCTGCAATAGATCAGGCGCGGATTGACCGCCGCCAAGTCCGGATAAGCCAGGTCCAGCCGCGCCATGGACCGCGCCCGCAAGCTGTGGATCAGGACATCGGCGCCCTCGGCCAGGCGCAGCAGCGCCGCCCGGCCGGCCGGGCGCTTGAGGTCGAGCACCAGGCCGCGCTTGCTGCGGTTGAGATGCATGAACATCGGACCCATGCCGGGATGGCGGGCATGGCCCAGATGGCGGGTGGTGTCGCCGGCGAAGGATTCGACCTTGATCACGTCGGCGCCCATGTCGCCCATGATCTGGGTCGCGTACGGCCCCATCAGCACCGCGGTCATGTCGATGACCCGCACCCCCGTCAACGGACCCGCCACCAGTCTCTCCCTTCACCGCTTCGATTGTCCCGGCATCCGGCGAGGCCGGCGCTCAGGGCCCGTGCAATGGCATCTGGGACCGGAGCGGTCAAGACGAGAGGCCAAACGCCACTCGTTGCCGCCAAGCCAAGTTGGCGAATATCGAAGTTATTTCAGATATTTATGATCTGCCGGTCAATCCGGATTTTCCGTTTCGATATCACAGAGGGGCCCTCAAGACGAACTTCGGGCCGTTTCTCGGCCTCGGGCGACAGCGTGAGTGCGTCCTTGCCATTCAGGCTCGCCGGGCGCGCCGTTTTCTGGCACACGCTGGCTAATTGGGCCTCCATTCGCGGACGAGTTTTGCCGCCTTGGTAATTTGGGCCGGAGTCATCAAGGCGCCAACGTAGTCGCGGGCCGCGATGGCCCTGTCGCGGTCCCCTTTGTCCGAATAGAGGGATGCGGCGAGGGAGAGCCACTTCCACGCCTGAACGAAGTCCGGCAGCACACCGTGGCCTTGGGCGTACATGACGCCGAGGTTGTTCTGGGCGCCGGCGTTGCCTTGCTGGGCCAGCGGCCGCAACAGCTGCAATGCGGTCGCGTAATCGCCGCGACCGTAAGCCTCGACACCGTCATTGAACTCGCCCGCTTCCATCGGCGCGGGGAGAGCAAGCACCATCACGATGGCTAGAGCAAAGCGTCCCATAACCTGCTCACCAGAGTGCGGAAAATATTCTAGCACTTAATGCGGTTGTCCGCACCAAGAGCGAGCGATGTGTCGACAACAAATCGGATTGACCCCGGCGGCGGTATCGATACTGTCGGTGCGCGCCCGAGGGAAACGCCGTTGGGAGGGGCCCGCCATGACCGAGACCAAATCGTCGCGCTATTTCGTTCGCGCCGAGGACGTCACCCCGTACAGCCCGGCCAACCACGCCGAGACCGTCAACCGCCGCCTGATCGGAGCCGAGACCGTCGGCGCCAAGCAGGTCGAGATGCTGCTGGGCACCGTGTCGAAGGGCGGCGGCGCCCTGCCTCATTCCCACCCGGGCATCGAGCAGGTGGTTTACGTGTTGGAGGGCCGGGCGCGCGCCGAAATCGACGGCCAGGTCCGGGACGTGGGTCCGGGCGCCACCTGCTTCTTTCCCGCCGACGCCCCCCACAGCTTCACCGCGATCAGCACCACCCCGGTCAAATGCCTGGTGATCTACGCGCCCCCCTACCAGGAATCCCCCGACAAGGGCGTCGCCCACTGAGGCGCGCTCACCCCTCGGCGGGCGGGCTTTCGTTGAGGTGGCCGCGGCAGATGCGGTCGGGATCGGTCTTGGGCAGTTCCTCGTAAAGACGCACCTCCAGGACCACCGCTTCGAGCAGGCGGTCCGTTTCCTCCGAGGTGTCGTCATCGGTCCACGGCTCCGAGACCGGAAAGATTCGCTCCAGGAACGCTCGCGCCCGCTGGTCCCGGGTGCCACGGGCATCGATATCGGAGACCAGGGAATCGCGCATTTCCTCCAGCACCGCCTGGCAGTATCGATCCTCCAGATATTTGCCCTGGGCGATCACCACCCCGACCAAGTATAGCGCGTCGCTTTCAGGCTGCAGGCGGGAATAGGCGTATTTGTAATTTATGGTCGGATATTTCGAGGCGAAGGACTCGTCGTCGCTGTATTCGGACAAATCGTAAGTATAGGACCAGACGCTGTTTTCGATCCGGGCCAGGGCGCGATCGATGAACAGCACGCCGACATCGTAGGCGCTGGCCGGTTGGCTCCGGAGTTCGCGCAGAATCGACCGCTCCTGGGCCGTGGCAACAGTCGCGATCGACATTCCGATCGCGCCGATCGCCAAAACCGCCACCGCCAAATCCAAGCGCCTCATGGTGCCCTGATCCTCCTGAAAGCAATTCCCCACCTTCATAATGGGCCAACTTCGCCGCCGCGGCCATTCTTTTCCAACACGGCCGCGGGCGCCCGAGGGCTGTTGTCAGGACCTGGGGGGACGGGCAAGAATGTTGCCCGAGTCGACACCGAGGCCGCGATCGCGGTCCTTGCCATGCTCGCCGTCCGCCGAGCCATACAGAGGAGGGAACGCCCCATGCTGCTCGATCTCCGCACCTATACCTGCCGCCCCGGCACCATCAAGGCGCACCTGGCGCTCTACGGTAAGCTGGGCAAGGAGCCGCAGACCCGCAATCTGGGTCAGCCGCTCGCCTACCTGACCACCGAGACCGGCAATCCGAACCAGTATGTCCACATCTGGGTCTATCAGGACGCCGCCGACCGCGCCCAGCGCCGCGCCGCCATGCAGGCCGACCCGGATTGGATCGCCTACGTCCAGGAAAGCGCCAAGCTGGGCGCGCTCGTGGCCCAGGAGAACAAGCTGATGATCCCGGTCGACTTCTTCCCGCCGCCGCGCTGAGCCGATTGGTCGGACCAGCTTGTGTCGATGAGACGATTCCGGCGACAATGGGCCGACCGGGCCGGAGTTCCAGGAGATTTCATGGGCGAGAAGCTGAACACCGGCGATCCGTTCCCGAGCCTGACCCTGAACCTGGTCGGCGGCGGCACGGTCACGGTTGGGGGTACGCTCGATTCGAACTACGGCGTGATCCTGTTCTATCGCGGCCATTGGTGACCTTATTGCCGCCGGCAGTTGGTCGGTTTCGAGGAGCACAAGGCGGAGATCGCGGCACTCGGCGCGACGGTCATCGCCGCCAGTGTCGATGAGGAGGACAAGGCGCGCGAGATCGCCGAGACGGTGTCGTTTCCGATCGGGTTCGGCGTCACTCGCACCGATGCCCAGACCATCGGTGCGTGGTGGAGCACGGAGCGCGAAATCATCCAGCCGGCCGAGTTCATCTTGCGGACGGACGGCAAGGTGGTGTCGTCGACCTACAGCTCCGGCCCGATCGGGCGCGTCGATGCCGCCGACGTGGTCCGGCTCCTGACCTTTTACGAAAAGAAGAAATCGAAGACTTGAACCCGCCCGGGATTGCGACGCCGCCGCCACGGGCGTCGGGATCGAACTGTGGTAAGTTCCCTCCGAATCGCCGAGCCAAGCGAAAAGGGCACCCCATGAGCTACGATCTGGTTATTCAGAACGCCATGGTGATAGACGGCTCGGCCATGCCGCGCTATCGCGCCGATATCGGGGTCCGTGACGGCAAGATCGCGCGGATCGGCCGAATTTCCGAGCCAGCCCGGCAGGTCATCGACGCCGAGGGCCATGTGGCGACGCCGGGCTTCGTCGACGGCCACACCCACATGGACGCCCAGATCTTTTTGGGATCCGCTCGGCAGTTGCGCCTGCTATCACGGAGTCACCACCGTGGTGATGGGAAATTGCGGCTTCACCCTGGCGCCATGCCGGGAGGCGGAGGTCGATTTCGTGTTCCGCAACCTGGAGCGCGCCGAGGATATCGCCCGCGAGGCGATGATGGCCGGTATCGACTGGCGTTGGGAAACCTATCCGGAATACCTCGACGTTCTCGAAACCCTGCCCAAGGCGATCAATTACAGCGGTTATGTGGGCCACTCGGCGCTGCGCACCTATGTCATGGGCGAGCGGGCGTTCGAGGGCGAGGCCACCGATGACGATCTCGCCATGATGGTGGGTACGGTCCAGGACGCGGTCCGGGCCGGCGCGATGGGGTTTTCGACCTCGCGCAGCCCAAGCCATCAAACCTCGGACGACCGCCCGGTGGCGAGCCGGATGGCGCCGTTTTCCGAGGTTCAGGCGATCGTGCGCGGCATGGGCGATATCGGCGCCGGCATCTTCCAACTGGCCATGGAGCGGAGCGATACCGGCCATATGGAAGGTGTCTACCAGGCGCTGGTCGATCTATCGCGGGAGACCGGGCGGCCGATCACATTCGGCAGCCTCAGCCGGCGCGAGCAGCCGGGCCAATGGCGGGGGTTCTACGACATCATCCGCCGGGGCGTGCTCGACGGCGCGCGTATCTTCACCCAGGTCCACAGCCGCGAGATCAATTCGATTCTGTCGTTCGAGACCACCACCCCGTTCGACAATTGGGAGGTCTGGCGGGAGTTGCGCCGCGAGCCCCTGGAGGCCCAGAAGGCGGCATTGCGCGATCCCGCCCGGAAGCAAGAGCTGGTCGAAGTGGCGAGCCGGCCCTATGGCGGCCCCGAGATCCTCGGCGCCGAGCCGCGGCCGCCGGAATGGGATATCTTCTACGTCATGGACAAGGTCGCGCGACCCCATCGCACGGTTGCCGGGATCGCCGAGGAACGCGGTGTCGCCCCGGCCGAGGCGATGATCGACCTCGCCCTGGAACACGATCTCAAGCTGTTTTTCCGCCAGCCCCTGGCCAATGAATACCAGGATGATGCCCTGGCGTTGATGAAGCACCCGCATTCGGTGGTGACCTTCTCGGATTCCGGCGCTCATGTGTCCCAGATCATGGACAGTTCCCTGCAAACCCATCTGTTGAGCCATTGGGTGCGCGAGAAGGAGGCCTTCACCCTGGAGGAGGCGGTCCGCCTGATCACTTACGACACCGCCACCCAATGGGGCTTTCACGATCGCGGCCTGCTGCGCGAGGGGCTCGTCGCCGACATCGTGGTGTTCGATCCGAACATCATCGCGCCCCGAATGCCCGAGGTCGTCCACGACCTGCCGGCCGGCGCGACCCGCCTGAAGCAATACGCCGACGGGTTCAAGGCGACGGTGGTCGGTGGCCAAGTCGTGTTCGCCGACAACGCCCACACCGGCGCCCTGCCCGGACGCGTGTTGCGCGGCCCCTTGGCCCGGCACTGATCGTCAGACCCGAATCGCCGAGCGCCTGGCATGACTGGAGTCGCGATCCTGGACGACTACCAAGGGGTGGTCCGCGATTTCGCCGATTGGTCCGAGCTCGGGGATGGTTTCGAGATCACCGTGTTTCACGATCATCTCGACGACGAACAGGCCGTGGCGGCGCGTCTCGCTCCGTTTCCGGTGGTGGTCATGAACCGGGAGCGGACCCCGTTTCGCCGCCCGCTCTTGGAGACGCTCCCCGATCTCGAGCTCCTGATCACCAACGGCATGCGCAACCAATCCATCGACCTCGCCGCCGCGAGCGATCTCGGTGTCACCGTCTGCGGCACCCGAACCCGCGCCAACGGCACGCCCGAGTTGACCTGGGGCCTGATCCTGAGCCTGATGCGCCGGATTCCGATGGAAGATCGGGGCCTGCGCGGCGGCGGTTGGCAAACCACGGTCGGCCGCGATCTGGCCGACGCGACCCTCGGCATCGTCGGGCTCGGCCGCCTCGGCACCCCGATCGCCAATGTCGGCCTCGCCTTCGGCATGCGGGCCATCGCCTGGAGCCCGAATCTGACCCAGGATCGGGCCACGGAACACGGCGCGGTCCGTGTCGACAAGGACGCGCTGTTCGCCGAGTCCGATATCGTCACGCTCCACATGCCGCTGAGCGAGCGAAGCCGCGGCGTCGTCGGACCCGGGGAACTGGCCCTCATGAAGCCATCGGCCTATTTGATCAACACCTCCCGCGGCCCCTTGGTGGACGAGGCCGCGCTGATCGCGGCGCTCGATGGCGGGTCCATCGCCGGCGCCGGCCTGGATGTCTACGATGTCGAGCCGTTGGGGCCGGATCATCCGCTCCTGACGATGGCCAACACCGTTCTCACGCCCCATCTGGGCTATGTCACGGAAGACAATTACCGGCTCGGCTTCGCGGATACGATCGAGGCCATCCTCGCCTGGTCGCGGGGCACGCCGGTCCGGATCCTCAACCGGGGTTGAGCATTTTCGGTATCGCGGTCGCCGATGTCGTCCCCGAAGCCGCCGGGATGGACGCGATTTTCCCCCGGTGGCCCGTTCGAGCGGCGGTTCCGCCACATGCACACGGTGTCCCAGCAGATTCGTCCCAGCAGATTCAGGCCCGCGAGTTCCACTACGCATCGGTCGGCCAAGTCCTGCTCGGCAATCCCCCGGAGGGGTTCTTGCAATCCGATCGGTGCTTGGCAAGCGGGGCCGGCCTGACCATGATGGACGCCATGCCGGACAGCAGCCGCCCACGCGACATCGATTCCGCCGACCCGGGCTTGTATCGGTACTGGTCCCGGGAAATCCTCCGTTGGGGTGATTGCGATTCCCAGGGCCACATCAACAACGTCCAGTTCGCGCGGTTTTTCGAGGGCGGGCGGATTCCCTATATGTTGAAGGCGGTGGCGGCAACCGGGACCGAGCCGGGCGAGTTCCTGCTGGTCCGGCTGGCGATTGATTTTCGGGGTGAGATGCATTTCCCGGGCGAAGCCCGAGTCGGCTCACGGGTCGTCCGGCTGGGCCGGTCCTCGGTCGAACTCGGCCACGCGCTCTATCAGGACGATCGCTGCACGGCGCTCAGCCAGGCGGTGGTGGTCCTGGTCGATGCGGCGAGCAGGGCGCCGATTAGGTTGCCCGAAGACTTGCGCCATCAGCTGCTGAATACGACCACCTGATCGTCACCGGCCATGGCCGCCGCAATTCCCGATCTTCAGATGTGGATTACCCTGGGCCTGGTTCTGGCGACCATGGTCATGCTTTCGCTGGAGCGGGTGCCGCTCGAGGTCACCGGGGTCAGCCTGATCGGGGTGCTGATGGTGGTGTTCCACTTCCTGCCGGTGATCGACGAGGCCGGCGCCAACCGGCTCGATGCCGCCCGGCTGCTGTCCGGATTCGCCAATCCCGGCCTGATCACCGTGCTCGCCCTGCTGGTCATCGGCCAAGCCATGATTCGGACCGGCGCCCTCGAAGGGGTCGCCGCCAGCTTGCATCGGTTCAGCCGGGGCAGCGTCCAGCGCGGGCTCGCGATCAGTCTGGTGCCGGTGGCTGGTATCTCCAGCGTGCTCAACAACACGCCGGTGGTGGTGATCTTCATCCCCATCGTCAGCGCCTTCGCCGAGCGGCTCGGTGTCGCCGTGAGCCGGATGCTGATTCCGTTGAGCTTCGCCTCGATCCTGGGCGGGATGACGACCCTGATCGGGTCGTCGACCAACCTGTTGGTCGCCGGCGTCGCCCTCGATCTGGCGCTGCCGCCGATCGGGTTTTTCGATTTTCTGGTCCCCGGCAGCGTGCTCGCCGTTGTCGGTCTGTGCTACGTGCTGTTCGTGGCCCCCTTGCTGATCCCCGATCGGGCGGCGATGGCTGGGCAACTGGGCGCCAGCGGCCGCCAGTTCATGGCCCAGGTCGAGGTCCTGCCGGACTCGCCGCTGATCGGCGAGCGCCCGGTCGCCGGCCTGTTCCGCAGCCTCCCCGACATGACCGTGCGCATGGTCCAGCGCGGCGAGCATGCCTTCCTGCCGCCGCTGGAGCGGGTAGAATTGCAGGTTGGTGACGTGATCGTGGTCGCGGCGATCCGCAAGGTCCTGGCGGCGGCGCTCAAGACCCACGCTCGCGCGCTGCATCCGAGCCTGACCCGGGGCCAGATCGATTCCCCGGACGCCGACGATCCGGACGAGGACTCCGAGGACGCGGCCACCGAGCCGTGGCATGGCGGCGATCAGGTGCTGGCCGAGGTCATGGTGTCGCCGGCGTCACGCATGGTTGGCCGTGACTTGGAGGCGATCGGCTTTCGCCGCCAATACCGGTGCATCGTGCTCGGGATCCAGCGCCGATCGCGAATGATTCGTCAGCGGGTCACCGAAATTCGCCTGGAGGCCGGCGACGTGCTGCTGATTCAGGGGCCGCCGGACAATGTCCGCGCGCTCCGCGACAACCGCGACGTGGTGCTGATGGAATGGTCGCAGAGCATGTTGCCGAGCTATTTTCACGCCCGCCGCGCGGCCCTGATCTTCGCCGCCGTGGTCGGACTGGCCGCGGCCAACGTGATCCCGATCGTGGTCGCCGCGGTCGCCGGCGCCGCGGCCATGATCCTGACCGGCTGCCTCAACGTCCGCCAGGCGGCGCGGGCGCTCGACGGCAAGATCGCGATGACCGTTGCCGCCACCCTGGCCCTCGGTGCCGCGCTGCAGGAGACCGGCGGCGCCGCCTTCGTCGCCCATGGGTTGGTCGCCGCGGTCGGCGGCGCCGGACCCGGCATCGCCATGTCGGTCCTGTTTCTGGTCATCGCCGTGGTCACCAACGTGCTCAGCAACAACGCCTCGGCGGTGTTGTTCACGCCGATTGCCGTCAACCTCGCCCACGAGCTCGGGGTCGATCCCATGATCTTCGTGTTCACCGTGATCTTCGGCGCCAGTTGTTCGTTCGCGTCCCCGATCGGCTATCAGACCAATCTGCTGGTGATGGCCGCCGGCCATTACCGATTCGCCGATTTCATCCGTACCGGCACGCCCCTGATTGTGCTGCTCTGGGTGACTTACTCCATATTCGCTCCATGGTATTATGGGGTTCCGATCGTGGCGCCCTGAGCCGCGCACCGACCCCGAGGAGAGCCCGACCCCCGAGCCCATGCTCCACGCCGATCCCAGCAAGCTCCAGTTCTTTTACGGCACCGCCCCCCAGCCCTGCCCCTATATTCCGGGCCGCCTGGAAAGCAAGGCGGTGACCGAACTGGGCCGGCTCGACGCGGCGGGTCTTCATGACGTGCTCAGCCAAGCCGGCTTTCGGCGCAGCCACTCGATCGCCTACCGGCCGGCCTGTCAGGGCTGTCGCGCCTGCGTGCCGGTTCGGGTGCGGGTCGCGGATTTCCGGCCTACCCGATCGATGCGCAGGGCGCTGCGGCGCAACGCCGATCTCACCTGGCAGGAGACCGACGCGTTCGCCACGCCGGAGCAATACGCGCTGTTTCAGGATTACGAACAGACCCGCCATGGTGACGGGGAAATGGCGTTGATGGACTTCGACGACTACCGGGCGATGGTCGAGGACACACCGATCGAGACCCATATCATCGAATTTCGCGATCCGTCGGGACGGCTGGTCGCGGTGTCGCTGACCGACCGGCTGGGCGATGGCTTGTCCGGAGTCTACAAGTTCTTCGCCGATGACCGCGCCGACACCAGTCCCGGCACCTACGTGATTCTGTGGCATATCGAGCAGGCGCGCGCCATGGACCTGCCCTATGTTTATCTTGGCTATTGGATCGCCGCCTCGCCGAAGATGGCCTACAAGGCGCGATTCCAGCCGATGGAATCGTTGACCAGCGCCGGCTGGCGCCGGTTCGTGCCGGCCGCGGCGCCCCGCGGCCGCGATCGCTCGTTCGATTAGGGACGCCGCCGGGAGACGCCGGATCAACCCGAGGCGTGGCCGATGTCGATCGGGCCGCCCCGCTTGGCCTGACATGGAGGGAGGGACCGATGGATCGTCGAGATTTTCTTACCGGCGCCGCGACCGGCGCCGTTGTCGTGGGCGGCTTGACCTATGCCGCCACGGGCAATCGCACCGTGTCGGTGGAAACCGGCACGCCCGATGCTCCCGGCGCCGCCCCGGCGGTGGCCAGGGAAGCCCACGAATGGCGCCTGGTCACCAGCTATCCGAAAAACTTTCCCGGCGGCGGCACCTCGGCCCAGGAACTCGCCGACCTGATCGGCTCGATGTCGGGCGGGCGGCTGAAGGTAAAGCTGTTCGCCGCCGGCGAAATGGTCCCCGCGTTCGAGGTCTTCGACGCGGTCCGCGAAGGCACCGCCGAATGCGGCCATTCCGCGCCTTATTACTGGATCGCCAAGAACAAGAGCCTGCCTTTCTTCTGCGCCGTGCCGGGCGGCTTGACCCAGATCGAACACAACGCCTGGATGTATTACGGTGGTGGCCAGGAATTGTGGGATGAAATCTACGCCGGATTCGGGCTGTTGGGCTTCATGTCGGGAAATACCGGTACCCAGATGGGCGGCTGGTTCAAGAAGGAAATCAATGTCCTTGACGACTTCAAGGGCCTGAAGATGCGGATCCCGGGCCTGGCGGCCGAAGTGATCAATCGGATGGGCGCGACCGCGGTCAACACGCCCGGCGGTGAAATCATGCCAGCCCTGGAATCCGGGGTGATCGATGCCGCGGAGTGGGTCGGGCCCTGGAACGATCTTGCCTTCGGATTCTACAAGATCGCCAAATACTATTACGGCCCCGGCTTTCACGAGGGCAGCACCTGCACCGAGCTCATGATCAACCGCGCCGCCTGGGACAGGCTGTCCGGGGAACTGAAGGACATCGTTCGCTCCGCGTCGCTGACCATGAACAGCCGGTTGCCGTCGGAATATTTCGCCAACAACGCGATTTCGCTGCCGGTGCTGTTGAACGAGCACGGCGTGACGCTGAACAACTTTCCCACCGACGTGATCAAGGCGATGTATACGATCTCCGACGAGGTGGTGGCCGAAACCGCGGCCGAGGGCGACGTCAACCGCCGGGTCTACGAAAGCTGGTCGAAGTTTCGCAAGATGGCCATGGATTACGCGCCACTTTCCGATTACGGCTTCATCCGCAACCGCGCCCTCGCCTATACCAGTTGAAAGGTCACCCCATGGCCCGAGCCCGCCTGCCTCGCCGGGGCTTCCTGAAAGCGGCCGCCGTCGGTGCCGCGGCCGCCACCGCGTCCGGTTTCCCCGCGCCGGCCATCAGCCAGGGGCTCCAGCGTTGGAAGATGGCCACCGCCTGGCCCAAGAATTTTCCCGGCCTCGGCACCGGCGCCCGGCGCATCGCCGACGCGATCACCCGGATGTCCGGCGGCCGGATCGAGGTCAAACTCTTTGCCGGCGGCGAGCTCGTCCCGGCGTTCGAGGTATTCGACGCCGTCCGCCAGGGCACCGCCGAGGTCGGCCATACGGCGGCCGCCTACTGGACCGGCAAGAACAAGTCGTTCGCGTTCTTCGCCGTGGTCCCGGCGGGGCTGATCGCCCAGGAGCACAACGCCTGGATGGAATATGGCGGCGGCCAGGAGCTGTGGGACGAGATGTACGGCGCTTACGGCCTGAAAGCGTTCCCGGCCGGCAACACCGGGACCCAGATGGGCGGCTGGTTCAACAAGGAAATCAACGGCATGGCCGATTTCGACGGCCTGCGCATGCGGATTCCGGGCCTCGCCGGCGAGGTCATCAACCGGGCCGGCGGTATTTCGGTCAGCGTGCCCGGCGCCGAGATCATGACCAGCCTGCAATCGGGCGTGGTCGACGCGGTCGAGTTCGCGGGGCCATGGACCGACCTCGCCTTCGGCCTGCACAAGGTCGCCAAATACTATTACGGCCCCGGCTTCCATGAGCCCGGCGCCTCCTTGGAACTGATGATCAACGCCGAGCTCTGGGATTCGCTGGACCATGAGCTCAAGGCCGTGGTCCGCCATGCCTGCGCGTCCGAGAACCAGCGCATTCTCTCTGAGTTCACCGCCGGCAACGCGGCCAGCCTGCAAGCGCTGATTCACAAGCACGGGATCACGCCCCGGCCGTTTCCCGATGACGTGGTGAGCGCGATGCGGGCAATCAGCAACGAGGTGATCGCCGAGACCGCGGCGGAAGGCGACGTCAACCGCCGGGTCTGGGAAAGCTGGTCGAAATTCCGCGACCAGGTGACCGCCCTGGCCCCGTTCACCGAACAGGGCGCCCTCAACCAGCGGGATATGTAGACTCGCCGCCGTCGCCGCTGTCGATAACAAATCGAATCGACCGGTTTATGGACCAAATGAATTGACCGCTTCTGTTGTGGTTGTGGGGCCCGCGGATAAGCGGGGAACTCGGCGGCGCCGAATCCCCTCGGCCAGGTGACAAGACGTTGGAGGCACCGGCGAACCGAGCGGTTGCGCGGCCGTACGGCGCTCCTATACTCGGTGCCAGGCTGCCGACCCGCGGGCCGGCCCACAGGGTTCAGCGAAGGGATTCCGCCATGAAAACCGCATCCGCCAACCGCCGCCGGTTCCTGAAGGGTGCCACCCTCGGCGCCGTCGGCGCGGCCGCCGCGTCGTCGTTTCCCGCCCCGGCCATCGCCCAGGGCAAGATTCGCTGGAAGATGGTGACGTCGTGGCCCAAGAACTTCCCCGGCCTCGGCACCGGCGCCCAGCGAATCGCCGACGCCATCACCGAAATGTCGGACGGCCGGCTCACCGTCAAGCTCTACGCCGCGCGCGAGTTGGTGCCGGCGTTCGAGGTCTTCGACGCGGTCCGCGAGGGCAATGCCGAGATGAGCCACGACGCCGCCTATTACTGGGTCGCCAAGAGCAAGCTGACGCCGTTCTTCTGTACCGTCCCCGGTGGCCTGACCATGCAGGAGCACAACGCCTGGATCTATTACGGCGGCGGCCAGGAACTCTGGGACGAGCTCTATGCCGGCTTCGGCCTGCGCGCCTTCCTGGCCGGCGGCAGCGGCGTTCAGATGGGCGGCTGGTTCCAGAAGGAGATCAACTCCCTCGACGACTTCAAGGGCGTCAAGATGCGCATCCCCGGCCTCGGCGCCGAGGTCGTCAACCGGCTCGGCGGAACCGCGGTCAACCTGCCCGGCGGCGAGATCATGCCGGCGCTGCAATCGGGCGTGATCGACGCCACCGAATGGGTCGGCCCGTGGAACGATCTCGCCTTCGGATTCTACAAGATCGCCAAGTTTTATTACGGCCCCGGATTCCACGAGCCGTCCTCGGCGCTCGAATGCCTGATCAATCTCGCCGCCTGGGAGGCGCTGCCCAAGGACCTGCAGGCCATCGTCCGCCATGCCTGCACGGCCGAGAACGCGCGCATGCCCGCCGAGTTCACCGCCGCCAACGGCGAATCCCAGACCGTGCTGGTCAACGAACACGGAGTCGATATCCGCCATTTCCCCGACGACGTGATCAAGGAAATGTATCGTTTGGCCGCCGAGGTGGTCGCCGAGACCTCGGCGGAGGGCGATCTCGGCAAGCGTATCTACCAAAGCTGGTCCAATTTCCGCCGCGAGGCTGTCGCCCGCGGCCCCTACGCCGAGCAAGGCTACATGAACAACCGCGCGCTTTGAGGCGGCGGGGCAGCGGAGGGCGTTGCAAGAATAGATCGAAGGCCATTACACCTGATTTCGGGGTAAGGCCGCGATGTGTCGCCAGCGCCTGGATCGGGCGCTCGAGGCGCGCCGGCTCAGCCGTAGACCACCTTGGGCAGCCAGATGGCGAGCTGGGGGAAGGTGGCGAGAATGCCCAGCATCACGAGCTGGACGACCACGAACGGGGCGACGCCCTTGTAGATATCGATCGTTTGCACCTCGGGCGGGGCGACGCCGCGCAGGTAGAACAGCGAAAATCCGAACGGCGGGGTCAGAAACGAGGTTTGCAGATTGACCGCGATCATGATCGCGAACCAGACCGGGCTGATGTCCTGCATCAGGAGCGCCGGGCCGATGATCGGCACCACCACGAACACGATCTCGATGAAATCGAGAAAGAAGCCGAGCAGGAACATCACGGTCATGGTCAGCAGCATGGCGGTGAACACGCCGCCGGGGAGATCCGTGAAGAAGCTCGCCACCATCTCGTCGCCGCCAAAGCCCCGGAACACCAGACTGAACAATTGCGCGCCGATCAGGATCACGAACACCATCGCCGAGACCCGGGTGGTGGAACGCATGACCGCGATCAGATTGGCGAGGGTGAGCTGGCCGCGGGCCGCGGCCAGGCCCATGGCGCCGATCGCGCCGACCCCGGCGGCCTCGGTCGGCGTCGCCAGGCCGACCAGGATCGAGCCCAGCACCATGACGATCAGCAGCAGCGGCGGCACCAGCACCTTGGCCACCCGCGCGCCCATGGCGCCGGCCATGGCGTCGCGTTCCGCCGCCGGGATCGACGGCATCGCCTTCGGATAGAGGGTCGCGTAAGTGAACTGCCAGGCCATGTAGAGCGCGACCAGGCACAGGCCCGGCAGTAACGCGCCGACGAACAGATCGGCGACCGAGACCGGCTCGGGCGCGAAATTGCCCTTGGCCAGTTGGGCCTGCTGATAGGCGGCGGAAATCTGATCGCCCAGCAGGATCAGCACGATCGAGGGCGGGATGATCTGGCCCAGGGTGCCGGCGGCGCAGATCGAGCCGCAGGCGACGGTGGCCGCGTAGCCGCGCTTGAGCATGGTCGGCAGCGACAGCAAGCCCATGGTGACCACGGTGGCGCCGACGATGCCGGTGGAGGCGGCGAGCAGGGCGCCGACCAGGGTGACCGCGAGGCCGAGTCCGGCGCGGACCCGGCCGAGCACCAGGGCCATGGTCTCCAAGAGTTCCTCGGCCAGCTTGGAACGCTCCAGCATCACCCCCATGAACACGAACAGCGGCACCGCGATCAGCAGGTCGTTGGTCATGATGCCGTAGATGCGGTTGGGCAGCGCGGCCACGAACACCAATTCGAACAGATCCAGCGAGCTGCCCAGCAGCGCGAACAACAGCGCGACGCCTGAGAGGGTGAACGCGACCGGAAAGCCCATCAACAGGGCGCCGCCCAAGGTGACGATCATCGCCACCACGAACACTTCCTGCATCGCGAGATCGGTCATCGGCGCGCCGGCCCGCTACCGGCCGCTACAAAATGCCGGCGCCGTCATCGGCGGCCGCATGCTCGATCCCGAGCAGGGTCGCGGCGGCGTGGATCACACGCGAGACCGCCTGGGCGATCATCAGGCCCGAAAACAGCCAGATGCAGGTCTTGAGCAGATAGACCGCGTGCAGACCCCGCTCCTCCATCGAGCCCTCCATCTCGGCCCAGGAGTTGAGCACGTAATCCCACGACGCGATCAGGATCGCGACGCAGACCGGGATCAGGAACAGGATCGAGCCGATGATATCGACCGTCGCCTTACCGCGCTCGGACATCTTCAGATAGTAGACATCGACCCGGACATGGCCGTTGTGGAGCAAGGTGTAGCCGGCGCAGAGCAGGAACACGAAGGTGTGGCCGAAGCGCACCGATTCCTGCATCCAGATGAAGCCGATGGAGAAACCGTAGCGGAGGACCACGATCACGACCGTGACCAGCACCATCGCCAGCGTGAACCACGAGACCGTCCGCCCAACCCATTCGTTGACCGCGTCGATTCCGCGCGCCAGCGCCAACAGCCCGTACACCGCGCCCCCCCGGCAAAGTTATGGTGGCTCTCCAGCGCCGGCGGTTGCCGGTGCCCGCCCGCTATACCACGCCGGGCCCCGGTCCGAAAGCGCCCACCGGCCGAGGCGGCGGGGGGTGCCGACAGTCTCCCTCCCCGTTAATGGGGGGAGGGCCGGAGCGAGCGTGAGCCATGAACAAAGCGTTGGGGTGAGTCTTGGCAAGCTCGGGGCAGGATGGCGACCGCGAGAGCCGTGTCCATCCGATGAGCCCTGCATCCAACCTTCCCCCGTCAAGGGCGAAGGCTTCCTCCGAGGGGTGCTTGGGCGCGCGATGTTTCACGTGAAACCCGCGGCTTTCCGGCGATCATCCCTTACAGCGGCAACCGGCAGATTCAGGTCGGAAGTGCACCACGGGGGGGGGCGGACACGGCGGGGTTTCT